>JBATLQ010000069.1:0-2525 GCA_049289395.1 Candidatus Moraniibacteriota bacterium
GAGTAAGACAATTCATCAGCTCAGCCACGCAAGCGATTATTTCCGATGAATATCTGAATGACCTGAAAAGACTCCAAGCGGACTTCGAAAACTACAAGAAACGGATGGCGAATGAGCAGAGGGAAACGATGCGATTCGTGACGACCGGTATCATCTCTGATCTCGTCCCGATACTCGACAATTTCAATATGGCAGTCGCACATGTGCCGGAAGACAAGAAATCCGACCCCTGGGTCACTGGCATCACCTATATCGAGAAGCAATTCGAGGAAGTACTCGCGGGATTCGGCGTCAGTGTGATGGGAGTGAAGGCAGGCGACGACTTCGATCCAAGCAGGCATGAAGCCGTCAGTACGGAAGAAACAAGTAACAATAACCAAGAAACAAATGATGCAGAAGCGCACAAAATAGCGAAGGTATTGCAGAAAGGATACACCATGGATGGCAAAGTCATCCGCGTCGCGAAAGTGACAGTAAACTAATAATAAGCGCGAGCGGTCGTTCCGCTTTTGGAGCGGTGCGACCGCTGTTCAAAAAATAAATCGTAATTCGTTAATAAATAATTTTTAAGCATAATCATATGGCAAAGATACTCGGTATCGACCTCGGTACCACCAACTCAGCAATGGCAATCGTCGAAGGAGGAAGTCCGACCATCCTCGAAAATAAAGAGGGCGCACGCACGACCCCATCTATGGTCGCGATGAGTAAGACCGGCGAACGACTTGTCGGGCTCCTCGCCAAGCGCCAGGGTGTGACCAATCCGGAGAATACGCTGTTCTCCGTGAAACGACTCATCGGTCGTCATTTCAACGATGACGAAGTGAAGCGCGACATGAAGACCCTCCCGTACAAAATCATCCAAGCAGGAGAAGGCGTGAAGATCGTGATGGGTGGCAAGGAATACTCGCCACAGGAAGTGAGTGCGATGATTCTCTCCAAATTGAAGGCGGATGCCGAAGAGAAGCTCGGTGAGAAAATCACCGATGCAGTCATCACCGTGCCGGCGTATTTCGATGACAGTCAAAGGAAGGCGACGAAGGAAGCGGGGGAGATCGCCGGCTTTAATGTCCGTCGGATCATCAATGAACCAACGGCCGCCGCTCTCGCCTACGGATTTAATAAGAAGAAAGATGAGAAGATCGCCGTGTACGACCTCGGTGGTGGTACCTTCGATATCTCCATCCTCGAAGTCGCCGAAGACACCGTCGAAGTGAAGTCAACGAATGGCGATACACATCTCGGTGGAGATGACTTCGACCAGCGCATCATCCATTGGATCCTCGATGAGTTCAAGAAACAAGAAGGCATCGACCTCAGCAAGGATCCTCTCTCCCTCCAGCGTATCAAGGAAGCCGCGGAGAAGGCGAAGATAGAACTCTCGACCGCCAATGACACGGAGATCAATCAGCCGTTCATCACCGCCGATGCCAATGGTCCGAAGCACATGCTCATCAAGATGACGCGTGCGAAATTGGAAGAACTCGTCGGCGACCTCGTCACCGCATCATTCGAACCGGTGAAGAAAGCACTCGCCGATGCGAAACTCTCCGTCAAGGACATCAGTGAAGTCGTGCTCGTCGGAGGTATGACTCGCATGCCACTCGTCCTCGCAGAAGTGGAGAAATTCTTCGGCAAGAAACCGAATATCTCCGTGAACCCGGATGAAGTCGTCGCCGCCGGTGCCGCCATCCAAGGAGGTGTGCTCGAAGGATCGGTGAAGGATGTGCTCCTCCTCGATGTGACGCCACTCACCTTCGGTATCGAGACTATGGGAGGCGTGCGCACCCCACTCATCGACCGCAACACGACCGTACCGGTGTCCCGCTCACAGACATTCTCCACCGCCGCGGACAATCAGCCATCCGTTGAAATCCATGTGCTCCAAGGAGAACGCGAGATGGCAGGAGACAACAAATCCCTCGGACGATTCATACTCGATGGCATCCCACCATCACCGCGCGGTATCCCGCAGATCGAAGTCACCTTCGACATCGATGCCTCGGGAATCCTCTCTGTCACCGCGAAAGACAAGGCGACCGGCAAGTCGCAGAGCATTCGCATCGAATCATCGACTGGGCTTTCCAAAGATGAAATCGAACGAATGAAGAAGGATGCCGAGATGCATGCCGAGGAAGACAAACGGAAAAAGGAACTCATCGAAGCGCGAAACATGGCGGACTCACTCTCCTACACGACCGAGAAATCGATGAAGGACGCCGGCGACAAATTGACCGCCGATGAGAAGAAGCCCGTCGAGGAAGCCATCACCGAACTGAACAAAGTGAAGAACGGCGACGACCTCGAAGCCATCAAGAAAGCGACCGAGAATCTCTCCACCGCCGCGCAAAAGATCGGTGAGAAACTGTACGCCGCCGCCAAGGCAGCAGCTCAGGGAGCAACGAACAGTGAGCAGGGAACAGCAGAAGCCAAACCAGAAGGGGAGACCCCAAAGGATGCTGAAGTCGAGGAAAAGCCAGTTGAAGAGGAAAAGAAGTAAGAGTACTATAAAAGCGGGGCATTTC
>JBATLQ010000070.1:0-16906 GCA_049289395.1 Candidatus Moraniibacteriota bacterium
GGTATCGACTGGGGCTCCTCCAAGGTGGGGATCGCGCTCGCGCATGCGGAGACGGGCGTCGCTTTGGCGTACTCGACGCTTCGCAATGACGAATTTTTCATGGACAATTTGTTGAAATTGATCGAGCTCGAAGATATCGGGACGGTGGTCATTGGTGTACCTTCTCATGTAAGTCGCGAAGCAGTGGAATATGAAGGAGAGAAACTGGGGAAGCTCATCGGAGAGCAGTTGCCGGGTACCCATATCGCATATCAGGATGAAATGTTCACGACCAAGATGGCGCAGGCGAATCTGATCGAGCGGGGAGAAAAGCATGTCGGACGGCATGATGATGCCGAGGCAGCACGGATTATCCTCCAGTCGTATATGGATCGACAGTAAAGCAATTTTTTCAAACAGGAAACAATGGTATCATAGAAGTATATGCAAAACTTTCTCGACAGAAAATTCCCTGACCTCCCTGGCTCCAAGCCGGTAGAGCGAGCCGTAGTGCAGACGAGAAAGAAAGGTGAATCCCCTCATAACCGCGGCGAAAGAATCGAGGCATATATTACGAGACTGAACGCTCTTTTTAAGGATGAGCGAAGTTTTGCATTGCTCAAGAATAAAATCTTGAACGAGTATGTGACGAAGATAGAAGAGATTACTGAAAGCTACTGGAAGTTGCAGGAAAATATCATGCGTGAGCGGGGAGAGTTGGGCGATTGGAAGAGTGCTTCGGAAGAAAAGAAAGATGAAATCAAGAGACAGAATGCCGAGGGCGTCCTTGATGACCAGAAATCTTCTCTCGAGCAGTGGCTCGATTATTTTGCATCGTCCGATTCCAAGTACATCCCCGATGACATTAAATATTGGATTTTTCGAAATATTCTCAAGTTGCAAGAGTTTGACAAGGAAAAGAAAGAGTTCCCGAAACGATCAAAAGGCACGATCAAACAATTCCCGGATATCAACTATGAAGCACTCGGATATGTCGTGGATGCACTTCTCAAAAAATTTGAGGGAAAGAAGATGGAATTCGAACATGACATTCAATCTGATGAGCGACAGGCCTTCGAACAGCATCTGATGAAAGAGGACTTCACCAAGCTTTACGCCTGGGCGAATGAATTGATGAATCCGGTGCCGGAGCATCTGCTCCCGATAACAGAAGGAGAATGGCGGAAGTTTTCTCAAAACAGCGATTCACCAGCTCTTGTTCAAACGATTCGAGGCAAGGGAACGGGTTGGTGCACGGCCGGAGAAAACACCGCGCACAAACAATTGCAGGGTGGAGATTTTCACTGCTACTACACGCTCGATGATGACGGGAAGCCGACCATTCCTCGTATTGCCATTCGCATGGAACAGGGGAAAATTGCTGAAGTGCGCGGTATTGCTTACAAGCAGAACCTCGATCCTTTTATGAGTGATGTACTCGCAACCAAACTTGAAGAATTTCCTGACAAAGAACAATACCTCAAAAAAGATCAGGATATGAAGCGCTTGACGGAAATCGAGAGGAAAATAAAAGACAAAGTAGCTCTCACCAAGGAAGATCTGGAATTCCTCTATGAAACAAGGGGTTCCATCGTGGGCTTCGGCTACCAGAAAGACCCGCGGATTGAAGAAATCCGAAAAGGAAGAAGTGTGAAAGAAGATATCTGTGTTCTTTTCGACTGCGCCCCAAGCCAAATCGCATACACCAAAGAATCCATCACCGAAAACACCAAAGCCTATATCGGCGAATGGACACCTGAGGCGATGAGGGTTCTTCCAAAAGATATGGAACATACCTACGAAGAATTTCCGAATAAGAAAGTGTTCTACCGTACTATTGAAAATAATCCAAGCATTAGGGATGCAAAGACTGCGATAGAGGCGCTTGAAGGAAAAGGAAACGCAGTAGGAAGCTATGCAAAACAAATGCTCGTCAATGTTTCTTTTAGTGGTGAGCAAAAAAGTTTTGATCTCGTTTCATTTTCGGTGAAAGCGCTCGGCTTTCCAGCCGGCGCCACTCGAGCGGATATTTATAAGCGAGCACAGGAACTCGGGCTTGAAATCTGTCCGGCAGAAGTTGGTCCACAACTGCGTTTGCAGTATACCGATCAGCCAAATAATGATTATTTACTTATCGGTACAGAGCCGGTAGCGCTTGCGGACGGCGGCCCGAGCCTGTTCGTTGTCGATCGGAGCGACAGTGATCCTTGGCTCGTCGACGACCTTGGCAAGGCTGACTATCATTGGCTTGGCAGCCATCGGTTTGTGTTCCTCCGTCGCAAGTAGGTCCTTGGGACTTCGTCACTTTGCCTTTTGATCTTGGATTCTTTGTACTTTGACCTTCAATTTTTCTGATATACTGGAATTGGTAGTAGGTGAATCTGTGGGTGATTACGGTTGCTCGCGACCGAATCCAGTATCCATACACCGTGAGTATCTCTGGTTATGGCTTGGGATAGAGTGGTGCATGTAGACACTTCATGAAAAAATGAAGATACTTGGTAGGGAGTATTGTGGTATTAGAGATACCGAATACGATACAGCTCGGAGAGTATTCGATGGGCGGTGACAGAGGTGATATTCCCTGCAAAAGCGAATGCGGACGGCAACCCGAACCTGTTCAATGTCAATCGGAACGACAGTGATCCTTGGCTCGACAACAACAATGGCAAGGCTGACAATCATTGGAATGACAACAATCGGTTTGTGTTCCTCCGTCGCAACTCTCTTCATTTCTCCTCTCACTTTTGGGAGGAGTTTTGTTTTTTCGCCTGATCTGCCTGTCTCTGTAATTGCCCATTCCAACCGCCAAGCATCCGACCGATTTCATCGATTTTGACCGAGAGTGCGAGATATTTCTTGTTCTCGAGTGATTTGGTCTCCCAGAGAATCATGAGGAGTATTTTTATCGTATCGATTTTCCGTATGGCGATCCGCACATACGGCTGTTTTTCGGTGGGTGAGAGGAAGCTCGCGATGGCGATAGCTTCGATGGTTTCGATACAGAAAGTATCAATGCGTTGTCCGAGAGAATAACGATGTGCCTTGGGGATGGTTTGTAAAAAGCCATACCAAAGTACATAGGCTTCCTTCATCTTCTGCAAGAGTGGTAACAATCGTGGGGGGGGGTATTATGAGTGGTATGGGAAAAATTCAACTGGTTCATAGATATGCGGATATTATTTCTTTGGAAAACCTCTTGGAGGCGTGGAAGGAATTTGTCCGTGGCAAACGAGGTCGAAAGGATGTGCAGGAATTCGAATCTCGATTGATGGATAATGTGCTCACGCTCCACAGACATCTTAGCATGAAAAGCTATCTCCATTCTTCCTATGAGGCTTTCAAGATTTCCGATCCGAAGCCAAGGGATATTCATAAGGCTTCGGTTCGCGATCGACTGGTACATCATGCGATCTATCGGATTCTGTATCCATTTTTCGATCGGACATTCATTGCTGATTCATATTCATGCCGAATTGGAAAAGGCGTGCATCGAGCACTTAATCAATTCCAATCATTCGGTCGGAAGGTATCACATAATCATACGAAGACAGTATGGGTTTTGAAATGTGATGTACGGAAATTCTTCGCCTCCATTGATCATTGTGTATTATTGGAGATTTTGCGGGGATATATTCCAGACGAGGATATTCTCTGGCTTCTTGGAGAGATTATTGGAAGTTTTTCTTCAACGAGAGCGGGCGTCGGACTGCCCCTTGGAAATCTCACCTCGCAATTGTTGGTGAACATTTACATGAACGAATTTGATCAGTTCGCGAAGCATCAACTGAAAGTGAGATACTATATCCGGTACGCGGATGATTTCGTCGTTTTTTCACAGGATAGAGATTGGCTTGAAATGATATTAGGGAAGATGAAAGAGTTTTTACGAGAGAGATTGAAACTCGAGCTTCATCCGGATAAAGTCTCTATTGCTACCTTGGCCTCTGGTGTGGATTTCTTGTGGTGGGTGCATTTTCCCGACCACCTTGTATTGCGCACAGTGACGAAACGACGGATGTTACGGAATATACGGGAAAAAGAAGGAAAAAAAGAAACAGTACGGTCGTACTTGGGGTTACTTTCACATGGTAATAGCCATAAGATTACAGAAAGTATTATAAGAAATATTTCGAGTGGTATTTTTGAATAAACAAAGCTTGATTTTACACACACTGTCGTTTTTATGATACAATATGAGGGATAAGTAATGATTGATGTTTATGGAACAACCCTATCTGAGTGTTCTTATTCCTGCATACAAGGAAGGGGAACGGATCGGTCGGAATCTGATCGAGATAGACAAATATCTCCGCGCGAAGAATTATAGTTATGAGATTATCGTGATCGTGGATGGGTCACCCGACAATACCGCGGAGGTGGCACGGAATTATACCCATCAGGTGGCGAATCTCCGTGTGATAGAAAATCCGGAAAATCATGGCAAGGGCTTCGTGGTACGGCAAGGACTCCTCGAGGGGAAGGGGGAATATCGATTGTTTCTCGACGCGGACGGATCGACTTCTATTACACATCTCGATACATTTTTTCCCGAATTCGAGCAGGGTTTCGATGTTGTGATCGGTTCGCGCGACCATTCGAGTTCACAGATCACCGTGCATCAGCCGAAATGGCGAGAGCTTTTCGGTGATACGGGGAATTGGCTCATCCGTATCGTGCTCGGACTCTGGCGGTATCCGGATACCCAGTGTGGGTTCAAGATGATCCGAGGTGTTGCGGCGGAGGCAGTCGCGAGTCGGATGGTCATCGACCGGTTCGGTTTCGATTTCGAATTCATCACGCTCGCGGAACGACTCGGATATGCCGTGAAACAGATGCCGGTGAAATGGCTGAACGAGGAGGGATCGACGGTACAATTGTTCGGTCCGAACGGATATATCCAGGTATTCATCGACTTGTTCAAGACACGAGCCCGGATATGGATGGGAGTATATAATATCAGCGCCGGCCGAAAGAAGTAAGAAAAAAATTCCATGTTTGACGCATTTTTTCGTTCCCATCTCCGGTACTCGACGTCGTACTTTCATCAGTACGACTTACTCCATTCCTCGATGGCGCCCTCGCCTCGCCGAAGCTCTGGCGTAGCGCGGGTCGAACTGCATTCAAACAATGAAATTTTTTCAGAAAAAAGAAAATAAAAAAAAGCGTGTGGAAGAAGAAAAAAAGACAATAGCAGGATATGAATCTGAACTCCGGCAGGATATCGTGACGGGGGACTGGGTGGTTATCGCGACGGGGCGTGCGAAGCGCCCGGATGAGTTCGCGGTGGCGACTTCGCGCGCGGAGGATACGGATTCCTTCGATCCGTTTGCGAATCCCGATGAGAGCGGTCAGGAAAAAGATGTCCTGATCTATCGACTTCCTGATGGTGACTGGAGCGTGCGTGTATTCCCGAACAAATACCCGGCATTTACGAGGGGGCGTGCGGTGAAGGATCTCTCCAGTGGACCATACTTCTCCATGTCGGGAGTCGGGTATCATGAGCTCATCGTGACCCGTGATCCGGTGAAACCAATCGCACTGCTCCCACAGTGGCAGGTCGCTGAAGTATTCGATGCGTATCAGAGTCGGTATCTCGACCTCATGAACAAGAAGAGCGTCAATTACATCCAGATCCTGCATAATCATGGCAAGGAAGCGGGCGCATCCATCGCGCATCCACATTCCCAGCTGATGGCGATACCGGTCGTGTCCCCGTATATTCAGGGGGAACTCAATGGTGCGGAATTGTACTATCGGAGTCACAGAAAGAAAGTGTATCAGGTCGTGGTCGACCATGAGCGGGAAGAGCGATCGCGTATCGTGTATGAGAATGAAGATTTCATCGCGTTCTGCCCGTTCGCATCACGGTCGGCTTTCGAGATATGGGTGATGGCGAAGCATGATGGGAGCCCGTATTTCGAACGCATCACCGATGAACAGAAATTTTCTCTGGCGGAAGTGTTTCAAAAGGCGATGCTTGCTTTGTATCAGGGGCTCTCGGATCCGGCATTTAATTTCTATATCCATACGGCACCCTGCGATGGGAAGGATTATCCACATTACCAGTGGCATATCGAGATACTCCCGAAGACGGCGACTTGGGCCGGATTTGAGCTCTCGACGGGTATAGAGATTTCGACGATAGAGCCGGAGAAGGCAGCGGAATTTCTGCGTGAGCAGATCGCAGAGTAGTTTTTGTATAAGCCTTTTTCTCTTTAAGAATCATCTGTCGCCATGATTCGTCCAGCGACGAATCATTGACATTATGTTCGAAACTTTTTTCGAAGAAAAAAGACCATGCTTTCGAACCTAAAGTCGCGTCAGATAATTCTTAAAGAGAAAAACTTCATATTGGAATCTTTATACTTTATACCCCATACTTGGTACTGCTCCTATGAAATACCTCATTGGTAATCTGAAAATGAACCTGCTGTCCCCTGAAGATGTGAGGCAGTATTTGACCGTGCTCTCGCGCGAGACGAAGGGGCATTTGTTTCCTCATGTCGAATATGTTCTCTGCCCACCCAGTATTCATTTCGGTCTCATGTTTGATCACTTGCCGAAGATTGTGAAACTTGGAGGGCAGGATGCATTTTGGGAGAAGGAAGGATCCTATACCGGGGAAACTTCTCCAATTATGCTGAAACAGTATGGCGCAGAGTTCGTCATTCTCGGTCACAGCGAGCGACGACTATATTTCGGTGAGACAGATGAAATCGTGCGAAAGAAGATGGACATGGCGCTCCACCAGATGCTCCGGCCGGTAGTCTGTATCGGCGAGACGAGGGATGAACGGGTCGCTTCGAAAACTGGCGCTGTCATCGAACGAGGCATA
This sequence comes from Candidatus Moraniibacteriota bacterium, assembly GCA_049289395.1. Taxonomy (GTDB): domain Bacteria; phylum Patescibacteriota; class Minisyncoccia; order Moranbacterales; family UBA1568; genus CAYTED01. Next base: position 6,818 of record JBATLQ010000070.1, read on the forward strand.
CGATCTATATTTGATGGACTCTCTCGAATGCAGGCAGAGAAAATAATTATTGCATACGAGCCCAGGTGGGCTATCGGTACGGATGTGACTCCAGAGACGGCGGATATCATGGAAGTCCGGATTCTCATTCGGAAAGTACTCTCGCAAATGTTTGACCTGAAGACCGCGGATCGGGTATCGGTAGTATACGGTGGTTCCGTGAAGCAGGCGCTCCTCTCCCGTGTCTGTCTCGACGCGGGGATGGATGGCGTGCTCGTGGGGCGAGAGAGTCTCTTTCCCTATGAGATGACGAAGATGGCAGAGGTACTGTCTGCATCGGAAGAAAGTGTTGAAGTATAACAGCCAATAAAAAAAGAAAATTATGATTACGAATGTACTCGAAATGTTGGAGAAAGCGAGGGCCGAAGGATATGCCGTGGGCGCTTTCAACACGGTGAATCTCGAGACGACGAGGGGCATCATTCTCGCCGCGAAAGAGATGAAATCGCCGGCGATTCTCCAGGTGACGGAGAAGACATTCGACTATGCTGGCGGGCGCGCTATTTTTCAATTGATTAAAAACATGGCGGAAGTGTATGCTCCGGAGATTCCGATTGGTATTCACCTCGATCACGGCAAGAGCTTCGAGGTGGTGGAGCGCGCGATGGAGATCGGATTTCCATCGGTCATGTATGACGGTTCACGCAAAGAATACGCTGACAATCTCATGACGACGAGGAAAATCGTAGAGCTCGCGCACTTGCGTGGCATTACGGTGCAGGCGGAGCTCGGCAATGTCCCGTATCTCGGAGAGGTGAATATGGATTCGATTAACTGGGATAATTACATGACCGATCCGGCGCAGGCGGTAGAATTCGTGGCGCAGACGGGCATCGATACGCTCGCGGTCGCCATCGGGAATGCGCATGGATTTTTCAAGGAGCGCGAGGTGCCGGATTATGACCGACTCTCCAGCATCGCATCGCAGGTATCTGTGCCACTCGTGCTCCATGGGTCATCGGACTGGAGCGAGGAGCGGGTACGGAAAGTCATCGGTATGGGAATCAGCTGTTTCAATGTGGATACATCCATCCGCCTCGCTTTCATCGGAGCTATCAAGCAACACCTGGAGGAACATGACGAGACTGACATTCGGCGTCTCCTCGAAGGGGGAAAGGCAGGCGTGCAGGATGCGGTGAAGGTGAAAATACGAATGTACGGTGGAGAAGGAAAAGCGTGAGTCAGCCAACAGTTAACAGCGAACAATAAACAGAGAGAAAATAAATTCTTAAATCAAAAGTTATGGTGAAAATAGCAATCAATGGGTTCGGGCGAATCGGTCGGGCGGCGCTGAAAATCATCCTCGAGCGCAGTGACATGGAAGTGGTGGCTATCAATGATTTAGCTGATGCTGTGACCCTCGCACATCTCCTGAAGCACGATACCGCGTATGGCACCTATCAGCGATCGGTTCGCGGGGAAGAGCATGCCGTCGTGATTGATGGGAAATCATATCCGGTGCATGGCGAACCGGATCCGAAGAAGCTCCCGTGGAAGGATCTCTCGGTCGATGTGGTGCTCGAGTGTACGGGGAAATTCAATGATAGCAAGGCAGGGGCGCATATCGAGGCCGGAGCGAAGAAGATTATCCTCTCGGCTCCCGCGAAGGATGAGGGTGAGATCAAGACCTATTTGCGTGGAGTGAATGAGGAGGAATATCAGGGTGAAGCTATTGTCTCCAATGCTTCGTGTACGACGAATTGTCTCGCACCGGTCGCGAAGGTAATCCATGAGAAATTCGGTATCGCGAAAGCACTCATGACGACGACGCATTCGTATACCGCCGATCAGAACTTGCAGGATGCGCCACACCGGGATCTCCGTCGGGCTCGTGCCGCGGGGCAGAATATCGTGCCGACGACGACGGGTGCCGCCATATCGGTGACCAAGGTGATTCCCGATCTCGCGGGGATGTTCGATGGACTGTCACTTCGCGTGCCGACCATCGTCGTTTCGATCACGGATTTCACATTTTTGCTCAAAAAGAAGACGACGATTGAGGAACTCAATGCCGCTCTCGAAACGGCTTCGCTCGAGGCGAGGTATGCGGGGGTGCTCGCGGTGACGAAGGAGCCACTCGTCTCATCTGATTTCATCGGCAATCCGTATTCGGGCATCGTGGATCTCTCGCTGACCAAGGTGGTGGATGGCGATCTCGTGAAGGTCATTGCATGGTATGATAACGAATGGGGATATTCCAATCGGTTGGTGGAATTGGCCGCCTTGGTCTCGCGATAGTCATTTCATTTCTCGTTTCTTCCTCAAGTATGTACGATGTCCTTATCAAGAATGGCACGGTTATCGACGGATCCGGAAAGCCGATGTTTCGGTCTGATATCGGTATCAAGGAAGACCGTATCGTTTTCATCGGGGATCTTTCCCGAGAAGCGGCGCCGACGGTCATTGATGCATCCGGTCGATATGTCGCTCCGGGATTCATCGATGTGAACAATCATTCCGATGTCTACTGGCAACTCCTCTCTCATCCGGAGCTCGAGAGTATGTTCCGTCAGGGGGTGACTACGATCATCGGCGGCAATGCGGGTTCATCGCTCGCGCCCTTTGTGACGCATGATACGATTCGATCCATTCAGAAGTGGACAGATGTGGAGAAGATTTCCTTTAATTGGTTATCGATGAAGGAATTCCTCGAAGCATTGGAGAAGAAGCGACTCAGTGTCAATTTCGCGACGCTCGTCGGTCACGGGACGCTGCGTCGTGGCGTGCTTGGTGATGTGAATCGACCGGTGAAGCAAAACGATATCGATGACATGAAGCATCTCTTGAAACGGGCGATGAAGGAAGGCGCTATCGGTTTCTCGACCGGACTTCGGTATACCCATGCGAAGAGTGCGACGGCGAGTGAAGTTATGGATCTCACAGAGACAGCTGCTGATTTCGACGGCATCTATTCGACCTATCTTCGCAATGAATCGGATGGACTCCTGGAATCCATCGAGGAAGCGATCCATACCGCACAGGAGACGAAGATCGGTCTCCATATCTCCCATTTGAAGGCGAGTGGACAGAAGTACTGGCATTTGTTCGAAGAGGCACTCAATTGTATCGAGGCAGCGGCGAGCGGAGGGCTCCCAATCAGTTTCGATATTTATCCGTATACCACGACCGGATCGGTATTGTATACTTTCCTCCCGGATTGGGTGACCGAAGGTGGGCGGAAGGTGATGCTCAGGCAGCTCCGCGATGTGCGGGTGCGGAACAAGGTAGTAGAAGAAATGCGTCGCTCGGGAAGTGACTATACGACGATGATGATACTCTCCTCATCTCTCAATAAAATGATGCCGAGACGCCATATCGTCGATATCGCTACCATGCAGAAGAAGTCTCCCGAAGAAGTGATTATCGATGTGCTTCTCGCGAGTGATGGACGCGCCATCGTTTCGATCGAAGCAATTTCGGAACACAATATGCGACATGGCATTCAGCATCCGTTTTCCATCATCTCATCCAACGGCTCGGGGTACTCGGTCGATCACAAGGACACGGGGGACCAGGTGCATCCACGGAATTTCGGCACATTTCCGCGCGTACTCGGTCGGTATGTCCGCGATGAGAAACTCCTCTCTTGGGAGGAGGCTATCCACAAGATGACCGGCAAGCCCGCACAGGTTTTCCATCTCGAGAAACGAGGACGATTGCAGGAAGGATACTTCGCGGATGTAGTGGTCTTCGATCCGGAAAAAATTATCGACATCGCGACGGCGGAGAACCCATATCAGTATCCACTCGGTATCCATGATGTCGTGGTGAATGGTAGTCCCGTGCTCCTCTCGGGACGGTTTTCTGGTAGTCGCTCGGGGCGCGTCCTGCGTCGGAAACATTCCCTTTTCCCGTGGTAAAATATTTTATGGAAAAAACGAGTCTTAGTGAGCTCTAGAATTCAATGCCCCTTTTTCGTGCTATAGTAAAAACTTCATTTGGCGTTAAATAATCAAGTGTTTTTCATCGGATGATTGTTGAGTTTTTCTTCCGCCGCATATACCTCAAAAGGACTTCGGGGTTTGAATTCACCAACTTTTCTTGACATTTTTTCATGAGTGGCATATGATAGTGGTATCTTCCAATGAATGATTTTCAGTACACTGGGAAGTAACCTACAAGCGAAAAGAAAACAAAAAATTAATATGATTCTCGAATCAGAATACAAGGGGGAGCGTACATTTTTGGAGGTGGCCTTAGTAGCAATCATCAGCATACTTCTCGCCGCTGTAATATATGTGGTTGTTAAGTCGATACGGAAGGGAGATACCTCGTTTCTCCCGGTAGTGGATACCATGTTGCTTTCAGACCAAAAAAACAATGAGCCCCTTACCCCAAAAGGAATTGATATGCGGGGGGGCCTTCCGGGCAATACCCCGGAAGGAGCGGTTTCGCTTCCTCGTCCAGAAGAACTTAATAAGCAACTTTCTGCCCCGGGCCAAGAAACAGCGAAGGGGATTTCAAAGATGCCTTCCCCCGATGAGATGGGAGCTGTGCTTGATACTTTGGATAAAAAGAAATAATTAATGACACAAAAATATATGTTGAAATGGTGTCGTATTGCGAAGCAGAGCGTCTATTGGATGAAGGTTGTCTCCCTCGGGCTCATACTCGGTATCGGCATCCAGTTCGCACAGGCCTGGACGAGCCCTTTGAGTGCCCCTCCGGGAGGGACTATTTCTGGACCGCTCACCACGGGCAATGATTCACAGGCAAAGACTGGCAACCTCGCTCTTAATGCCTCGAATCTCTATCAACATGCCCTTATTATTTCGGGTGGAGACATTTTGGCTAGTGGGAGCAATGGATCGGCTTTTGGATCGGTAACACTACAGGGATCGAAGGGTGATTGGTCAGGTATAAACTTCAAGCATGCGAGTGGTGCAGATGCCGGGACACTCATGATGCATCCTTTTTATTCCGGCTTTTATAATTCGGGGGGCAATGATTGGAGATGGTATGTGGATAATAACGGAAATAGTTATCAGAAAGGGGTGGTGCGGGTTGGTACTACAGCAGCATCATGCACATCTACTTTGGCGGGCGGTATCCGATGGACGGGGACGGCATTCGAAGGGTGCGACGGATCAGCATGGAAACCATTCGGGACAGGGGGTGGGTCGACTCCACCATCACCTCCGCCACCTCCGCCACCTCCGCCACCTTCACCCGCACCCTGCCTCATCGATTACAATGGTATACCAATTGGTAGTAGCGGAAACCTACTTATGGGTATTACCGCGCCGCGGCCTCCTATAACTGCGACTTTCCCGAGCGGAAATATTTCTGGGACGGGAACCCCCGATCCTTGTGGCGGGAATTCCGGACAGTATCTCTGCTCTAACGGGACATGGCAAACAATAGTACCATATGTTCCTTCTAATGGATGCTGATAGAGGTATTGAGGTTTGTATTGTTGGAGGATTGTGCTAAATCATAATTTGCTAGATTGCTCGGGCTATAATCATTAGTGCGCATATCCATGAGTCATTCTGTATCAACACGAATTATGTCTGTCGAGCAGATCCTCCCAAGAGGAGTCCTTATTCTCAGCTTCTTTTCTTTTCTGTTTTTCTCCCAGCCACAGTTTGTTTCTGCGGCGACGGGGAATGTCGCCGGTTTCGCGTGGGGTGGCGGAGTGACGGTGAATCCGCCCGGATACGAGGGCATCGGTTGGATCAGTATGAATAGTAGCGATTGTGATGCCAATGATGATGGTCTCATTGACAATGCCTTGTGCGGTATAGTGGGCGCTCCTCTCGCTTCGTATGGAGTGACTCTCCCATCGACCGATGGAGACCTGTCGGGGTATGCCTGGAGTGATCATTATGGATGGATCAGCTTCAATTCGGCGGATGTGGTCGGATGTCCCTCTGGTGGAACCTGTGACGCGCGGAGGGTGGGGGATAATATCCTCGGATGGGCGCGCATTCTCTCCATTCGGGATGCCGGAGTGAATAGCGGTGGCTGGAGCGGGTGGATCAGTTTGAATGATGCAAATTTCGGTGGGAGTCTCTACGGGTTGAATATCAGCCAGATGGATAAATCAGGATCTGCCCCGACCTATGCCTATTCCGATGAGCTCGGTTGGATTGATTTCAGTCTCTCTGGATTATCTGCCGATTATCGTATCTGCCCATCTAGCCTGACCATCACGGAAGGAGTAAACGGATCACTGCATGCCTACTATCATGCTAATGGCATGGTTGATTGTCTGAATACATCGGGATCTACCGATGTTACTAGCCTTGTTACATGGAGTTCATCAAACCCTGCGAAGGCGACGGTTGTTGCCGGAACAGTGACTGGTGTGGTTGCCGGATCATCAACGGTTACGACGAGCGCGTATCTCGGGAAAACGGCGCCCGGGGTAAATGTAAATATTATTTGTCTCTCTGATTTCTCGACACTATGTTCTGCTCAATCTTCGAAATACTGCCCTACTGAAAGCATCGATATTACTGATCGTTGTGGTCATAAGACAGGGGATCTGGGATATAGTTGTCCTGGTACGCGCAGTTGTAATTATAATTGGCAAGAAATCCAACCGTAAGTTTAATTGAGTAAAATACTATGATACTTCAATCAGAATATGATGCAGAGATGAGACACCGGAGACTGAAAGTCTTGCTTATCGTCCTCACCGTTCTTCTCGTGGGAGTGGTTCTCTATGCGGTGATACGGGCGGGGAGGACGAATGTGCCCGTTGCCGCGCCGGACGCTATGATGCCGAAGGCAGAGGAGGCGACGCTATCTGCCGAGGAAATTCAGAAAAAGCTCGATGAACTCAGTAAACCAGCGGAAGGACAGGCTCCATCGCCGCCGCTCACTTCCGAGGAAATTCAGAAGAAGCTGGATGAACTCAGTAAGGATTCGAATGGTAATGTCCCTCCCCAGCCATCTCCCGAGGAAATCAAGAAAAAACTCGATGAACTCAGTGTGAAGAAATAATGTAGCCATTATGGCTCGGGGGCGGGGTGGCGTCTACTCTGATCAGTGGAGTGGGATGGTAGGGTTTTGTTTTGCATTTGACATATTCTGAGAACGATTCTAATATACCCCTAGAGGGTATATTTTTTTATATGGTGTATGACGCGCAAACAAGCGGTTTCTGACAAAAGTGAAATTATCGCCCGGGTGGCTCGGGTGGAGGGGCAGCTTCGGGGTGTGCGCAAAATGATCGAGGAGGAGCAAGAGTGCCTCGATATCATCACGCAGATCTCGGCGGTGCGGGAGGCGGTCGCCATGCTCGGCGTGGAGCTTCTCAAAAATGATGTTGCCTGCAAATGGGACGGCAAGAAGCAAATCGATGAAGCATACCTCAAAAGTTTATTTAAGATGCAATAGTTACTACAAATTACAAATCGGATTACGAATATACAAATTTCCTCAGACTTTATTCGGATCACATTTGTATATTTGTACTGTATTTGTAATTTGTAGGAAAATAATATGACTAATCCCTTTCAATCAGCTCAGTCACAGCTCGCTCAGGTACAGGAGATCTTGAAGATTGATCCGAATATCCTTGCGCGTCTCCGTGTGCCGGAACGATTCCTCGAAGTTTCGATACCCGTTCGTATGGATGATGGTACGACACGGGTCTTCACTGGTTTCCGATCCCAGCACAATAATGCGCGTGGGCCATACAAGGGGGGTATCCGTTTCCATCCGGCTGTGTCCGCCGATGAGGTGCGAGCGCTTTCTTTGTGGATGACTTGGAAGACGGCGGTCGTCGATATTCCGCTCGGGGGTGGTAAGGGTGGCGTGATCGTTGACGCGAAATCACTCTCTCCTCGCGAACTCGAGCAGCTCTCGCGCGGGTATGCTCGGGCGATTGTTCCCGTTATCGGCGCGCAAACGGATGTGCCGGCGCCGGATGTCTCGACGGATGCGCGCGTGATGGGGTGGATGCTCGACGAATATGAGCGGATGATTGGTCACTCCGATCCGGGCGTGATTACTGGGAAGCCGATATCGCTCGGGGGATCGCTCGGGCGCGATACCGCGACGGCGCAGGGAGCATTTTATGTGCTCGAAAAAGCTGCGGCGCAACTGCGCTTGCCAAAAAATGCGACCGTCGCGATTCAAGGATTTGGAAATGGAGGAGGGCATCTCGCCAGGCTTCTGTTCGAAGCAGGGTATCGGGTCGTCGCGATTGCAGATTCGAAAGCGACGATTTATCGGAGTGAGGGATTGAATATTCCGGAAATTGATGAGCACAAGAAAACGACCGGGACGCTCGAGACCTGCATCGGCTGTGAATCCATGCGAAGTGACGCGGTGCTTTCGGTGCCGGCTGATATCCTCGTTCCGGCGGCACTTGAGAATGCGATTCACAAGGAGAACGCGCACTTGATTACGGCGAAATTGATTATTGAAATTGCCAATGGACCGACGACTCCCGAAGCGGAAGAGATCTTGCTTGCAAGAGGTGTGACGATTGTTCCGGATATTCTCGCGAATGCCGGTGGGGTGACGGTATCGTATTTCGAGCAGGTGCAGAATGCGGCGAATTATTCTTGGACAGAGGATGTCGTACGGGAGAAATTGAAGGAGAAAATGGAGCGAGCGATCGAGAGTGTGTGGCAAGAGAAAGAGCGCTATAATACGAGTGTGCGCATGGGCGCCTATGTGCTCGCGGTACAGCGGGTCGCTCAGGCGATGAAAGACCGAGGAAGAGTGTAACTTTAAAACACAATTTTCAAAGCACAAAGACCAAACAAAGCACAGCTTTCAAAACACAGAATACAAATCTGTTCAGAGAGAGTTTATGTTTTGAGATTTGTGTTTTGTGGTTTGTTTGGTCTTTGTGTTTTGTAATTTGTATTTTTTTGTTTATGTACGATGTCATCGTAATCGGTGGGGGACCAGGAGGAATCGCGGCAGGAATCTATGCGGCGCGCAAGCAGATGAAGACGCTGTTTCTGACCGAGAGTTTCGGTGGGCAGTCGACTGTCTCGGCGAGCATCGAGAATTGGATCGGCACCGTCTCTGTCACTGGATGGGAATTCGCACAGTCGCTCGAGAAGCATCTGCGTGCTCAGGAGGGGATAGAGATCATTGATTCGGTGAAAGCGTCGGGAATCACAGGAGAGGAGGGGCGCTCTGTCGTGAGCGCGACCAATGGTTTATCGTATGAAACGAAAGCAGTTATCATCGCGACGGGCGGGCGGCACCGGCATCTCGATATCCCCGGTGAGGAGCGTTTTATCGGGAAGGGGGTAGTATTCTGCTCGACTTGTGATGCGCCGTTTTTTCGGGGGAAGCGAGTGGTCGTCGTTGGTGGTGGGAATTCCGGCCTTGAGGCAGTAGAAGATCTCTTGCCATACGCATCGGAGATTACGCTCATGGTGCGCTCAGACAGTTTGAAGGGGGATGCGGTGACACAGGAGAAGATTCTCGCTTCAGAAAAAGTGAAAGTGATTTACAATGCGCTGGCACAAGAAGTACTCGGGGAGACCAATGTGACTGGTATTCGATATCTCGACAAGCCTCGCGATGAGGTGATCGATCTTCCGATTGAGGGCATTTTCGTTGAGATCGGTATGGTGCCGAACACGGAGTTTGTGAAGGGATTCATCGCGCTCAATGAACGAGGTGAGATAATGATCGATCACAAGACGAAGGAAACCTCGCGTCCCGGGATTTTCGCGACGGGCGATGCGACGGATGCTCCGTATAAGCAGAACAATATTTCCGCGGGCGATGGCGTGGTCGCTGCGCTCTCCGCATATGACTTCGTTCGCAAGCAGTGATCCTGATTGACTGGAATGGTTTTCCATGCTATAATGGATATACAAGTGAGAAAACGGGTGCCCATTGGGAACCCGTTTTTTCTTTTAGACAAAGCATTATGAGTATTATGAAAAACAAAATCATCATTATCGCACTGGTTTCCACGACAGCCCTCCTTTCTCAGGGATTCAAGGTTTTTGCGGCGATTATTCCATCGGAAGTGATTGCCTTATCGAATGCAGAACGGAGAGAAGCGGGACTCCCGATGCTCTCGGAGAATGCTGTGCTCGATCAGGTGGCGCAAGCGAAGGC
>JBATLQ010000071.1:0-11969 GCA_049289395.1 Candidatus Moraniibacteriota bacterium
TCAAACAGCGGTTGCACCGCTCCAAAAGCGGAACAACCGCTCGCGAATCTCAAACGGCCTACCCGCAGGCGCCTGCCCGCCTTTAGAGGGGAACGACCGCTCCGTATCCAAAAAAGTTTTACGCAAAGGATTTTAACAGACTAGAAAATGCTTGTTCATCAAACTCTTGCTTGTAGAGTGGAGTGTCAGATGAACGGATGAGAGATTCGTATGGCTCTCGGGTGGAATCCTGATAGATCACACCGAGTGGCATCTTATCCGTCGCGAAGGCGAGTTCCATCGCTTTCAAACGATCCGCCTTATCATGGGATGTATCATCGAGCATGTAGGTATTGCCACTGAACCACTGATAGGTATTGATCTTGTTGAACACCACGCACGGCTGAAACACATCGATGAGTGCATAGCCGTGCTTCCACTCGAGCGCCTGCTTGAATATCTCTATCGCCTGCGCGACATTGCCGGCATTCGCCCGAGCGACGAATGATGCCCCGAGGGCGATAGCGACCGCGATCGGATTGAACGGCTCCATCACGACACCGTTTACCTGTACTGGCGTCTGCAAACCCTTCTGCGAAGTCGGCGACGCCTGACCCTTGGTGAGTCCGTAGATCATGTTGTTGTGCACGATATTCACGACACCGGGATTGCGACGAATGGAGTGCATAAAATGATTCCCTCCTTCGCCATAGGTATCGCCATCTCCCGACTCAGCGATGACTTTGAGCGACGGATGAGAGAGCTTGATCGCCGTCGCCGCGGGAAGCGATCGCCCATGGAGACCGTTGAACACATGCGTCTTCACATAGTGTGGCGTCTTCGCCGCCTGTCCGATACCGGAGACGAGCACTACCTGCTCTGGAGAATACCCGAGGTCCGCGAGTGCGGTCTTCAGGATATTGAGGATCGGGAAATTCCCACACCCCGGACACCAGGCGATGTCCGTCTCATGAGGCATATCGAATGATTTTTTTTCAGTCATAAGATGACAGATTTATGATTTTAAGATGTCTTTTTTGATTTCTTCATAAGTCTATTCAATGCCCAATGCCAAATATCTAATACCTAATGAATATCTGAATACAAAATATCAAATGCGGAATCAAAAGAATTATTGAGATTCAATTTTTGCATTAAAACATTGGTGAATTGATTTGATATTAGTTATTGGGTATTTGGTATTCAATTGGTATTAGGAATTAGATATTTCTCTTGCGATTTCTTCGCAAGAGAATGGTTCTCCGATGTATTTCAAAATCCGTTGATCGATTTTCACCTTCAATTCTTTTTCGAGGAGGTCGGCGAATTGTCCCGTGGCATTGTTCTCGATGACGACAATATGCTTTCCTCGTTTGAAGTATTTCTTCGCGTCGGGAGCGAGCGGATACACCTGCGAAAAGTGCAACATCGCCACTGTTTTTTCACCCCTGTTCACGAGCTCGGTCACCACGCCCTTGGTAGAGCCGAAACAAACGAGTAGGGTCTCATACTCTTTCATATCGCCGAGAAAAGTCGGTGCCAAAGCCTCTGTCGTCAGCCCTTCCAATTTCTGCAATCGTTTGTCCATCATCTTCTGTCGGAGGTCGAAACTCTCGGTGATATGTCCCGCCTCATCATGTTCATCACTATCGACGGACACGATACCCGATCCGTATCCCGGCACCCCCCGCGGAGAAACGCCATCCTTGGTTTCAAGAGAATACCGTTTATATTCGTCCTTCATTTCAACGATATGTGCATTGATCGGGAGTCGCTTCAAATCCGCTTCATCCACCAAGGCGACGGAATCGAGGAGATACTGATCAGTCAGGATGAACACCGGCGACTGGTATTTGTTCGCCATTTCGAAAGCCTGCTGTGCGCAGAGGAATGCCTCTTCCTGATCACCCGGAACGAACATCGCCCGGGGAAATTCTCCATGCCCGGAATACAGAACGAGATTGAGATCCCCCTGCTCCGTGCGGGTCGGGAGTCCCGTCGCGGGTCCTGGTCGCATACCGATATGGATCACCGCCGGTGTCTCGATCATCCCGGCGAGACTCACCCCCTCACACATCAGCGCGAATCCCCCACCCGAAGTCGTGACGATTGCCCGTGCACCGGCATACCACGCCCCGAGGCACATATTGATCGCAGCGATCTCATCCTCCGCCTGATCCACCACGACACCGAGTGATCCGCCCTGTTCCGCGAGAAAGGTAAGGAGTCCTGTCCCCGGCGACATCGGATAGGATGAGATGAAATTACACCCCGCGACGAGCACACCGAGTCCGAGTGCCTGATCGCCCGAGAGCATCAATTTCTTTTTCAGATCATCATTCTTATTCAGTGTGATATCAATAGACTCCGCGTATGCAAGATGTTCACCAAGTGAATATCCCTTTTCCGCCGCTGTGAGATTCTTCTGCACGACCTCATCCCCCTTTCGCATGAATCGGCTCCGGAGAAAACTTTCGAATGGCCCTTTCGGCGCCTTGAGAAAACCGAGGATGACGCCTACCGCAATCGTCCCCGCATAGATCGGGCTGCCGATCTCATCCGTCATCTTCGAAAGTGGTACATCGATGACATGATGCTCGGATTTCACCACACCCTTCTCCCCGAGTATCACGGTCTTCTTCGTGATACGGTCTTCGAGATGCGGAATGACCGCTCCATCCAGAGCAAAGAGAATATCGATATGACGCGTATAGGATCTCGTACCGGTATTGGTGATGCGGATCTCCGTCGAATTCGATCCCCCGCGGATACGGGACATGTATTCCTTCGAGGAAAATACCTGATACCCCTCTGATTTCAGTACAGTCATGAGCATGGTCTCCACGGTCTGCACGCCCTGCCCCGCCGCCCCACCGATCACGATAGAAATATCTTTCGAGAAATGTTTCATAATTCCAAAACTTTGTATTTGTTTCTTTTGTATTATATCACGAAAAAATAAGATTATCCTTCATTGGTAGCAGAATTAAGAATCATGAATCTGGAATTTAGATTTATAATGAAAAAAGTCCTCGTAGAGGACTTTTTATCTTGATTCTCTATTCTCAATTCACTCTTGAGAAAGCTCTTTCTTCACCACTTCGAATTCATTCTCCACTTCTTTCAGACGGGACTTGCTTTCCTTGATGAGGGCGACGCCTTCCTTCACTTTTTCAAGCGCTTTCTCGACATCGATTTCTTCTTGCTGTTCGAACCATTCGGTGATGGCTTCGAGTTTCTTCAGTGAGTCACTCAGTGATTGTTGCTTCATAAGGCTTACATGTTAGAGATTAGGTGAGAAGTGAATATTTTTTTACAGCGGACGCACCGCTCAAAAAGCGGAACGACCGTTGTAAAAAAAGAGATGAGGCGATGGAACGATGTGATATGGAGGTTTTTTCAAAATAATTTTCAAAGACCGCTGAGCTGTCGACAGGTCACAGGTCGTGAAAATTGATTTTGAAAAAATATCTCTAAAAATTTCTGATTACAAATTACCAGTTACGCTTCGTACTTCTGCTCCAATCGTACCATCTTTCAGGGAAATATCCAGCATATCACCTTGTTTCACCTGACGAATACTTGTTATCAGCCCTTTCTGCAATCGAACGAGGCTGTATCCTAGTTTCAATGCCCGATTCGGATCGTATTCATGGAGCTTTTCTTCCATACGGACAATCGTCTGCATCACAAATTCTTTCATTCGTACAAATCCGAGAGAGAGACTCTCTTGCGATGCCAGAAGGAGATCCCTTGAGCGAGTGAGAGAAAAAGCAATCCGATCAATCGAACGGAGGAGCGCTTGTTCTGCATCATCAAAGCGCACGCGAAGCCGAGGAAATACGGATGCAATTTCCTGTTCCGCCTTCGAGAGCACAGCATACTGTTCGAGAAGCCCTCGTTCGAAACGGTGGAAGAGGAGCGGTTCGGCATGTCGCAATGTTTCCCTCGCCCGCTCGAATGGTTCGCGAATTGTCCGTGCCGTCGCCGTCGGTGTCGAGACCATCACATCAGAGGCGAGTGCCGCGAGCGTCACATCTTTCTCATGCCCCACGCCGAGGAGGGTCGGTATTTCTGAGTTCGCCACTTCGCGCACGAGCATCTCATTGTTGAATGCTTGGAGACTCTCGAAACTCCCACCACCCCGAGTAACGACCAGGAGATCATACTGCTCTGGATGTGTGTTGAAAAATCGAAGTGCGGCGAGAATTTCAAATACCGCCTTCTTCCCCTCTACGCTCGTCGGATAGAAGTGAACCGACAGGCCAATCTGTCCGAGATTCATGGTAAAGTCCCCAATCGCCGCGCCCTGCTCGGAGGTAATCAATGCGATACGATTCGGAAACTCCGGTAGGAGACGCTTGCGCTCCGGTGCCATCAGCCCCTCCGTCGTCAGCTTGCGAAAGAGTTCGTCATACGCCTTCTTCAATGCGCCCTCGCCGGCAAGCTCGATGATACTCACCTTGAGCGAGAGCCGTCCATTCGGTTTATAGATTTCCGGCACCCCCTCGATGATGATCTCATCCCCCACCGCGAGATTCACTCCGGAAATCTGATATGCGGAGCGGAATATGAGACAACTCACGAGACTCTCGTCCTCCCCATCCTTCAAGGAAAAGTACACCACTCGCTCCCGAATATCCACGCTCGACACTTCACCTCGTATTCGCGCCGCCATCCCCGAGAGTCCGAGGTTGAGCGCGTCGAGGAACTCCGAGACCGACAAAATGTCGGTCGTAACTGGTAATTCGTAATCGGTAACTTGCGGAGTAATCGGTAATTCGTAATGAGTAACTAGAGCCCCCTTTGGTTTCTTCCCAGTTACCGGTTTCAAATTACCAGTTACGCCCGAATTTTTCTCAAAAGAAACATTTTCAGAAATAATTCCCAAAAGCATTTGCCCATACTTAGAAAATTTCGCTTCCTTCAGTCCCTTGATACAGAGCATCTCCTCTTTATTCTTCGGAAAACTCGTCGCAATCGCTTCGAGTGTCGCGTTCGGAAACACACGATAGGTCTCCACCCCCTCGCGCTTCGCCTGATCATTGCGCCATGCCATCAATTTTCGATAGAGATTAGTGTTCATATTATGGCTCCACCATTCCAACAGAAGAAATGATGGAGGTATGGTTTGTAATTATCTCTTTTTTTTCATTTCAATCTCCCTCATACTTTTCTTTGACCGCAAAAGAAAAGTATGCAAAAGAACCTCTCTCCTGCGAACGAATCGAGAAATTCCGACTCACCCAATGGATACTCCTCAGGGGCGTTTCACCTCCTCCTTTGAGGAGTACCTATCCTTTGTAGTGAGTCGTGAATTTCTAACGATTCATTTCGCGCGGAGACCTCTAATACAAAGCGAGAGAAAAAATCAAATATCCAAGTTCTTCACGGTCTTGGCATGGGTCTGGATGAAGCGACGGCGCGGCTCCACTTCATTCCCCATGAGAATATCGAAGGTACTGTCCGCCTCTTCGGCATCTTCGAGCGTCACCTGGAGCATGAGGCGATGATCCGGATTCATCGTCGTCTCCCAGAGTTGTTCCGGGTTCATTTCTCCGAGACCTTTGTATCGTTGAATGGAAATCCCCGAGACGCTTTCCGCACCATCCGTCATCTCCTCCGTCGGCGTTTCATCTTCATCCGTCGCGCCCTCAGTTGCCTTCTTCTTGCTCGCTTTTTCCTTCGCTTTCGCCGCCATGATTGCTTTCATGTCCTCGATGATTTTCAATTTTTCTTCTTCAGTATAACAGTATCGCACATCTTTCCCTTTCTGCAATCGATAGAGCGGCGGCTGAGCGATATAGATATGCCCCTGCGTCACGAGGTCCTCGTAATACCGATAGAAGAAAGTAAGGAGGAGCGTCCGGATATGTGAACCATCGACATCAGCATCCGCCATGATGATAATCTTCCCATAGCGCAGGCGAGTGAGGTCGAAACTCTCCCCGATACCGACGCCGAGTGCGATGATAATCGGTTTCAGGGTATCAGACTTCACTACCTTGTCGATGGTCGTCTTCTCCACATTCACGAGTTTTCCCCGAAGCGGAAGAATCGCCTGGAATTCCCGGTTCCGCCCCTGCTTGGCACTGCCGCCTGCGGAGTCTCCCTCCACGATGTAGAGCTCCGACTTCGCCGTATCGCGCGTCGAACAATCCGCGAGCTTTCCTGGGAGCGTCATCCCTTCGAGTGCGCCCTTCCTGATGACCGCATCCTTCGCGGCACGAGCGGCGATACGCGCACGGACAGTAAGGAGACATTTTTCGAGTATCGCTTTCGCATCCTGAGGATGTGTCTCGAGATATTCCTGGAGTCCTTCAGCGACGACGGATGCGACGATACCCCGTACTTCGGCATTCCCGAGCTTCGCCTTGGTCTGCCCTTCGAATTGTGGATTCGCGAGCTTTACACTGATGACGGCCGTCAATCCCTCACGCAAATCATCCGATGTAAATGACCCTTCTTTCTCCTTGATGAGGTTCGCCTTCTTCGCATAGTCATTCAGCACGCGGGTGAGCGAAGTCTTGAAGCCCGTCACATGCATGCCTCCCTCCGGATTGAAGATATTGTTGGCGAAAGCAAAGAGGTGCTCCTTGTAACTCTCCGTGTATTGAAACGATACTTCGACATAGATATCATCCACCGTCTTCTCGATATAGATCGGGGTCTCGTTTTTCACTGCTTTCTTCCGATTGAGAAATTTCACGAAAGAGATGATGCCCGAATCGAAATAGAGTCCATGCCGGCGAATCTTGTACCCCTCGGTCTTCGGGTCTGCAACATCACGATGATCCTCGAGGACGATGCGGACACCCTTGGTGAGATACGCCTGATACCGGAGGTATTCCAATACTTTTGCCCAACCATAATCGATCTCTGGGAAAATCTGCGCATCCGCCTTGAACGAAACGGTCGTGCCGGTGTGATCGGACTTCCCGATAGCGGCGACTTTTCCCTGCGGAACGCCACGATGGAACTCTTGCATCCAGATCTTCCCCTCCCGATGCACATGGACACGCGTCCATTCGGAAAGCGCGTTCACGACCGAGATACCCACCCCGTGCAATCCCCCGGAAATCTTGTACCCCTCACCGCCAAATTTTCCTCCGGCATGAAGGACAGTCAACACGGTTTCGAGTGTCGATTTCTTCGTCTGCGGATGGATATCGACCGGAATGCCACGACCGTCATCCACCACTTCGATAACATTATCAGGAAGCATGCGCACAATAATATTGCGACAGTGTCCCGCCATCGCTTCATCGACGGAATTGTTCACGACTTCCCAGATGAGATGATGCAGACCCTCGAGTGAAGTGCCCCCGATATACATACCCGGACGCTTGCGCACCGGGTCGAGTCCCTCCAATACCTGAATTGATTTCGCATCGTACTTCGCTGTGTTTTTCGCTGTAGCCATAGTTGTTATTTCTATCGTTTAGATATATTCGAATGCTCTCTAATTTTTCCCCCAGAAGCGAAATGACAGCTCGAGGAGGAGAAATACAACCAGGAGAAGAAGTGCCGTCCACCAGAAAAATATTTTCCAGTACTGGAAGAGAAGGAGTCCTACTCCGTACCCTCCGAGCAACACCCCCTGACGAAAGAGGAGCCCGACATGTTGTGCAGCGCCTTCCTCACCGAGTACCTTGCGATACAATTCGGAAAAGAGGATAGTAGCAACGCCCGAAAACACGATGGTGATACTCCCAAAAAAAAGAAATCTCCCGAACAGTCCTGCTGAAGCAGGATCCACGAGAAACAGCGTCGCGAGAAAAGCCGCCGCTGCACCGACTGTGAAAATCCCCACACTCCACAAAAAAGCCCGGAAAGTCATGTAAAGTATCCTCGAATTACTCATCCAGTATACACTTTTTCCGAAAAAAGAGCAACCAAAAAAACAGGGGTTGAACCGCTGTTTGGAGGCTTTATAAAAGCAAAATATCAAGGGAGTACCTTGATATTTTTACTGAGAAGAGGTGCTTCGCATCTCTCGTTATGCCCGCGATACATAGGTTCCTTTTTCAGTATTGATGATAATCTTATCACCGGCATTGACGAAGAGCGGGGTCGTGATGGTGAGACCAGTCTCGAGTGTCACAACCTTGTCACCACCAGAAGAAGTATCCCCCTTGATACCGGGAGGTGCCTCGACGACCGTGAGCGTCACCTTGGCGGGGAGCTCCACATTGAGTGGACGATCATTCCAATTGAGCACGAGCATCTCAGCACCTTCCACGAGATACTTCGCCGTATCTCCGAGCGAGGATGCCGACACTTCGAATTGCTCATAGCTCTCCATGTCCATAAACTGATAGACATCCCCTTCTTTGTAGAGATACTGCGCCTTGGATTTGCTCACTTCCGTTTCATCTACCTTATCCGCACCCTGGAATGTCTTGTCGATGATAGCTCCCGTAACGAGATTCTTCAATTTCGTCCGGAGCACCGCACCGGCACGGCCAGTCTTGGAATGCTCATGCGAAAGTACCTGCCATGGCTCCTCCAAATAGAGGATGACTTTCCCTGTTTTGATGTCAGAAATTTCAAGCATAGCTTTGTGTAAGCACTATCTTTTTATACAGCACCTCGGACTTTCATCTTTGAATGCAGTTCGAGGCGCCATCGAGGAACGGAGTAAGCCGTACTGATTAAAGTACGGTGTCGAGTACCGGAGATGGGAACGAAGAAATGCGTCAAAGATGAAAGTCCGAACCTTATCAATTGACGACATACGGGGCTAACCCCATAAACCGTGCGCGCTTGATGGCGAGAGCGAGTGCTCGTTGCTGTTTAGCATTGAGGCCATAGCGCTTCGGCGGATACATCTTCCCCTGTGAATTGAGAAAACGGCGCAAAAAGTACGCGTCCTTATAGTCGATTGTTTCCAATTTCTTGGCGAGTTCTTGATCCATATTCTCTTACAATTATTCGGTTAACGGGTTTAGTGGGTTAACGAGTTCAAAGAGTTCACTTCAACTCGTTAACCCGTTAATTCGTAATAGTTTAATAGATAATTTCTCTTAAAAGGGTACTTCACTCAACTTCACTTCTTCGCGGGGTTCATCATCGAGATTGATGGTCGGGATTTCTTCTTCCATCTGCTTCGGAGCTGATGACTGCGTCCCTCCTACTGAAGTGGCCGGGCGAGGCTGATATCCACCTCCACCCTGTGGAGCCTGGCCTCCCTGCCCACCAGCACCCTGCGGACGCGAGCCGAGCTGCATGGTCTCCCCGATAATTTCCGTCACCCGCCTTTGTGCGCCCTGCTTATCGGTATACTCCCTCGTCTGGAGTCGTCCTTCGATGAATGCCTCCTGCCCCTTGGAGAGATACTGCCCAGCGATCTCCGCTACCTTGCCCCAGAGTACTACGGTATGGAACTCCGTCTTCTCCTGCTTGTTCCCAGACTTGTCCGTCCAATAGTTATTCGTCGCCATGCCGATGGTCGCTACGGTCTGACCGGTCGGCGTATTGCGCACTTCCGGATCACGAGTCAATCGCCCAACGAGAATCACTTTATTGACATTCATACCCAGTAGTAGAATTTCGACTTCTCTCTTGAGCTGCAGAAATTCTTTTATTATTTCTTACTTCAATATTATCACCCAATTTCTTTAAAATCTCAAAATGTCGAAATTTCACTACTGGGCATATATTTTATCTCCTATCCGATATCTATTATCTCCTATCTCCCTCCTAAATATCGAGCACGGCCTTCAATTTCTCATCCATCTCTTCCTTGGTCATGGCTGGTTTCTTCTCATCCTCTGGCTTCGGCGCATCCGTGAGGATCGGTTCTACTGGCTTCACCTCGGCGACCCGAGGAGTAGCAGTGCGACGGTAATCACGCCCTTCATTACTCCGAGTGTCTCGTCCATCGCGACGACCTGCCACCGCAGCCTTCGGCTTTTCGGTACGATCAATCTGCGCGAGTGCTGGCAAATCATCCGCGCGGAGGATGAGGAAGCGAAGCACATCTTTCGAGAGATTCAGCTTCTTCGTCACGCGAGCGATGAAAGGAGCTTCATCCTTTCGCTTCGCCAATTCTTCTGCCAGTGCATCTTCTTCCTGTGGCACCGTAAATCGACGAGCGATATAAGTACCGCGCACTTCCTTCTTGATGAGGTAGGCGAGCTTGCGCTTGTCCGTCGTCTCACCAGAAAGAAACGATGCTCCTTCACTGACGAGCAACGCCTCGACATCCGTCTTTATCCGTGGCAATTCTGCATCCTTCGTTTCCCCGACCAAATAAAACAATTCGTATTCTCTCATACTGTGATGAATTACTTAAAAAAAATTATTATACTCACTTTCCAATCAGCAGTCGCACCGCCCACAGGCGGAACGACCGCTCGAGCAGAAACAAAAAATCCGCCAAAAAGAGCAAATCCTTATCCTGGCGGATATCGCCCCTCCTATCCCCCTGCAGAAGCAAAGGGCGGGAGAAGCATCGGACTTTCTCAGTTGTTACAAACATCATATCAGAAGAGAGAGCCTTTGTCCAGTCCTCCCTCCATCCAGCACTCCTCAATCCTATTTGAAAAGACTCTTGTAATTCTTCGACCAATACAGGACATTCTTATAGTACCCCGGGGAATACGCTCCGTAGTAATTGATGGTCGCTTTCTTTATCGCTGCAGCACTATCAGAAGTTCCTCCAGCGCTCTTCACCTTGATAGCCATAGCCATGACTCCGTCCGTCAGATTCCATGGATCCGGTTTCGAATGGCCGGTCGCCGATCGAATCCTCGATTCATAAGCAAGCCAGGTGTCGGACATAAATTGTGCCGCCCCCATCGCTCCACCCTGATTCGGTCCAGCCTTGGCGAAAGCAATCGTACAAGAAACTTTCTTGCTACTCTTATAGCCGAGCTCATCGACGATATCCTTGAAGAGATCCCATCGTTTATACAAGCGCGTAATAGATGCCTGATATTTTTTCCCATACTTCTTGTATCCGGCGACCGATATCCGCTCCACATCATTGTAAGTACACTGTCCTGTATTCGCGCCCAGATTCGTCTCCTGCTTCAGGAATCCATACAGCACCCCCTTCGGCACTCCCGTCTTGTCACTCGCGAATTCCACGGCTTCACGAATATCTTTGGCATTGTATGATTTCCCGGTCAAAGTTGCCAAATCCCCCTGCAATTCGTTCAATTCTTTCTGTAAACGATTGATGATCGTCTCCTGATCTTCGATGTCTTCTTGCGTGTCTACTTTCGCGACGATGAGATTCTGCTTCTGGCGACTCTTCACGAGGAGGAGCTCTTCATGTTCCGCCTTCATACCCTCCAGTGTCCCCTTTTCATGTTCGAGATCCGCCTTCTGGATGCGAATATCCTGCACAGCCCCATCGAGTCGCTCTTGAACGGGCAAGAGTTCATCCGCCGCGTGAAATGACACATCGAAATCATCTCGCCCGGCGAAAAAATACGCGAGGGCGACCGTATCCCCGTACGAATACAACTCCCGGATCATCTCGGTCAAATACTGTTCCTTCTCGGTAACCTGTTCCCCGAGCAATCTCACCTCCAATATCTTCCGCTCGAGATTATCCCGTGTTGTATTGATAGCCGCCTGCGTCGCCATAATCGCCCTCTCCGTCGCCGAGAGATTTTGATTGATGCCGGTCAATTTCGAGTTCAACGCTTCCGCCTCCTTCTTCTCCTTCGCCAGTTTCTTCTCGAGAGCATTGATATCATCCTCGATATCATCGATACTCTCTTCCGCCCGCACGATAAACGGCGAAAATCCACCGCTGACGAGGATTACAGCGAGGAAAAGAACGAGGCATATTTTCTTTTGGAGCAACATGACTTCATTATAGCAGATTTCAAAAAACCCAGCGTGGGGCGGGGTTGACCCGCACACCAAATATGCGCCTGAAGAAGAAGACTGATGCTGTCCAGTGCAATGTGGTATCAAAAGACTTTCAAGTGTGTGACAGGGCTTTGCACCTTTGGCGCTGCGCATAATTGGTG
>JBATLQ010000072.1:0-2097 GCA_049289395.1 Candidatus Moraniibacteriota bacterium
CTTACCGGCGGTGCTGCTTCTGGATCAGCCACACTCGATATCGGAGCAGGGAATGGTATTACCGTGAATGCGAATGATATCGCTCTCGGTGCCCTCACCGCTGACTGGAATCAGACCGGTGCTTTCAATATCTCCCTCAACAATGTGGGAGCGGGACTCAAGATGCTGGAGAACGGTGGTACTCCGACTCTCTTCGGTATCTTCGATGTCGCTGATCTCTCTTCTGCTGACAAGACCTACACCTTCCCGGATCTCTCCGGTACGGTTGCTCTCACCACCAACAATCTCAGTATCTTCGCAGCTACCACTTCTGCCCAACTCGGAGGTGTCCTCTCCGATGAAACCGGAACCGGTGGTGTCGCGGTCTTCTCCAGTAGTCCTCTCATCACTACTCCGACCTTCCGTACTTCCGGTACTTTCGATACCGCCACCGCTACCGATGATCGTCTCATTCTCTCCGTCACCGGTGGGGGAGCGGCACGGTTCGATGGAACCCTGACCGCCGCTGACCTCACCGCTGCCCGTACCTGGACCTTCCCGAATGTGACCGGTACCGTCATCACGACCGGAGACACTGGTACGGTCACCGGTGCCATGATCGCCAATGACACCGTCGCCCTCACCACCGACACCACGGGGAACTATGTTTCCTCTGCAACAAGCAATGGTGGACTCACCTTGACCGGTACCGAAGGAGCCTCCCTCGGTATCCTCCTCCCTGCTGCGACTGATGCGCTCTCTTCCACCACCTCATCTGGTTCAGGACTCGAACTTCTCGCATCCGGACTCACTCTCCTCCAGGGATGTACCAATCTCGATGTGCTTTCCTGGAATGAAACCACGGATGCCTGGACTTGTACTTCAGTCTCCGGAACCGGAGGTGTGACCGGTACCGGTGTCAGTGGACAAGCCGCCTACTGGACAGGAACCTCCACCATCGCTGGAGAAAATCAACTCGCCGTTTCCCGTGGAGGATCCGGTGCCGGTACCTTCACCACCAATGGAGTCCTCTACGGAAACACGACGAGTGCCTTCGGTGTCACCGCTGCCGGTACCAGTGGTCAATTCCTCGTCGCCAATGGATCCGGTATCCCGACCTTCGTCAGTATGAGCAGTGATGCGACCATCAGTAATACCGGTGCCCTCACTATCTCTGCCGATGCCGTCGCCCTCACCACCGACACCACCGGGAACTATGTGCAATCCGTCGCCAATGGATCCGGTATCTCCGGAGGTGCCGCTGGTTCCGAAGGAGCAACCCTCACTCTCTCCCTCGGTGCCCTCACCGCTGACTGGAATCAGACCGGTGCTTTCAATATCTCCCTCAACAATGTCGGAGCGGGACTCAAGATGCTGGAGAACGGTGGTACACCGACGCTCTTCGGTATCTTCGATGTCGCTGATCTCTCTTCTGCTGACAAGACCTACACCTTCCCAGATCTCTCCGGTACGGTTGCTCTCACCACCAACAATCTCAGTATCTTCGCAGCTACCACTTCTGCCCAACTCGGAGGTGTCCTCTCGGATGAAACAGGAAGTGGAGGTGTCGCGGTCTTCTCCAGTAGTCCCCTCATCACTACTCCGACCTTCCGTACTTCCGGTACCTTCGATACCGCCACCGCTACCGATGATCGTCTCATTGTCTCGGTCACCACCGGGGGAGCAGCACAGTTCGATGGAACCCTGACCGCCGCTGATCTCACCGCCGCCCGTACCTGGACCTTCCCGAATGTGACCGGTACCGTCATCACCACGGGTGACACCGGTACGGTCACCGGTGCCATGATCGCGAATGACACCGTCGCCCTCACCACCGATACCACGGGGAACTATGTCTCCTCTGCAACAAGCAATGGTGGACTCACCCTCACCGGTACCGAAGGAGCCTCCCTCGGTATCCTCCTCCCTGCTGCGACTGATGCGCTCTCTTCCACCACCTCATCTGGTTCAGGACTCGAACTTCTCGCATCCGGACTCACTCTGCTTCAGGGATGTGCGAACAATGATGTCCTCGCATGGAACGAAACGAGTGATACTTGGGGATGTACGAGTGTTGGAGGAGTTGGAGCAGGAGACATCACCGATGTTGTCGCAGGG
>JBATLQ010000073.1:0-12594 GCA_049289395.1 Candidatus Moraniibacteriota bacterium
GATGTAGATCTTGTAGGGGGCGAGGGCGGGTGGGAATTTCACCGTCTCCCTCAACTCTCGGATATTGTCCACACCAGTATTCGAAGCGGCATCGATTTCTGTGATATCGAGTGACCGGTTCTCTGTCATGAGCAGGCAGTGCGGGCAGGTACCGCAGGGTTCGCCCTCTTTATTATCACTACAAGTAATTGCTTTTGCGAAGAGCCTCGCGAGGGTGGTCTTGCCGATGCCACGGGATCCCGTGAAGAGGTAGGCATGCCCGGGCTTTCCCTTGGCGATGCTCGCCTGGAGGATGCGGACGGTGGTATCCTGACCGATGACCTCGGCGAAAAATTGTGGACGATATTTGCGGGAGAAGGACATAGGGGGAAGCGGTTAGATGTTAGAGTTTCTAGAGTTCTTAGGTAAAGAGGAAGTGCTCTTAGTATACCAATGAAAAAGCCGTCGGGGAAGACAGCGTTTTCTCATCCTAAGTTCTCTAAAAGCTCTAAAAATCTAAGTTCTCTGATATTTATTTTTTAAATACGAAGAGTTTGTAGCCGACGAAGTTCCAGATGAGGGAGATGCCGGTCGCGAAGAGTTTCGCGACATTTGCCCAGAGTACGGGTGAGATGCCGAATACCGGAGCGATGAAGGTCGTGATTCCGGCGACGATAGAGCTATTGATACCAGATCCCACGAGGCTCACTCCGATGAATTGGGCGAACTTGGTTTCTTCTTGGTTGCGAGTGACATCCTGGAAAGTCCAGTACTTGTTCATGAAGTAGCTGTTGATGACCGCGACGAGGAAGGAGATGGTATTGAGTACGAAAAGACCAAACCCACTCGTGATTCCGGTCAGTTGTACTTCGATATTGAGCACCGCGAAATCGATGGCAGTATTCACACCACCGATGAGCACGAATGTCGAAAACTGTTTCGCCACTCGTATGAGTCGCTCTTTAGAGAGATCCATGTTTGGTATTTTACCAGTTGCTTAATCTGCCTTTGTGGCAACTTCTTTTTCTTTCAATTCTTTTTCGACGGATTCCATGTCCCGCACCCATTCGTCGAGGAAAGAGAGATCAGTCGCCAGAGCTGGAGTCGCTACTGGTATCTCGGTCGCGACGGGCGCCGGAGTCACTGATCCGGTTTCTTCTGTCTTCATAGCATGCACCCAGTCATCGAGGACGGTCGGGTCTGCGGGTTCCACTGCATCGCTTTTTGGCGCATTGAAATGAGGGTTTGGTTCGGCGTCCACTTCCTCATGATGCGTCGGGAGGGATGACTTCAAATTTGTTTTCCAATTATTGAAAGTGGCATCCGTGGATACTTTCGCGGTCGGGAGGTTCTCGGCATAGCGACCCTTCTGGAGGACGCTTTCGAGGGCGGCGAAACTCGATGGCATATCGCGTGGGATGAGCGCGGCGACCTCGTCTCCTGGCTCGGCTTTGAAATAAGTGATGGACGCGAGGAGGACGCGATAGGGAGTGCCTTCGGTCACGATGTAGTAATTGCCCTTGTCGTCCTGGGTGATGATACCGATGATGTGCCGGCGTTCGATGGGTCCGATCTGCTTGTACACGAATGAACCGTCACTCGTAATCGTGAGCTTCAGCATATCGCCTTCGACGAGTTTGGACTTGGAGGCATAATTGGCGGGTACGGGGTATTGTTTGCTGTCAGATCCGAACATGATCTGCCCATCGAAAGTCCCTTCGACGACGGTGCCATTCTCGTCATCGAGTTTCCTCGGGCGACCGGTTTTCTTCTTGCCTTCCAGTTGGAGGAGCATGGCTTTGGCACCCTGAATCGTCCGCTCCGCATTATTGATCATTTCGCGGAGGGATTGGATTTTCTGGCTTTGTTCGGCGCTCTCCTTGGTTTCCTCGGAAGCGTCATGAGGCGTTTGAGTCATAATGATTCCCCGAAAATATTCGGGTGGTTTTATGTTTATTTACATTTGCTTCTATTATACGAAAGACTGCGTTTTCTTGCAAATGCCGGTACTCTTCTTCGGGGATTCGGTGTAAAATGAGAGCATGAATATGGAAAAAATTTTTTGGGCTATCCTGATCATCGTGCTCGGCGCTTCTCTCATCGGTATGGGCGTCTCTTTTTCTCTCTGGAAAAATATAGAGCGAGAGAATACAGAGAGCACTCTCCAGATGGAGGATTCCTGGAAGAAACTGTTGCAAGCCCGTATCGAAGTCGCTGCACGGCGGGAAATTCGTGAGGAACGGGCACGCGTCGAGGCGGCACTCCAGGCAGAGGAGAAGAACCCGCTGTTCGTCGCACCTCCGAAGCCCGATATGGAGAAAATGAAACGCCTCGGCTGTGTCGCAGATGGATTCCTCTCTGACTATGGGAAGGAGAGTGGGGATATGGTGAAGTATATCAATACTTCCAAGTGTTACTATCTCCATCGCGCACTGGAGACATGGCTCGACACGCCGGATTTCGACAAGGCAACTGAGATCAAGAAGAAAGTAAAGAAAGAATCCGTTCTCTATGGCATGTTCCTCGCGGAAGCGATTGACAAGAATGCGAAGTATTTTTTCCCCGAGGAAAATCGGTATTTCGACTTCGGGGATATGTGCCGGAAGGGAACGGACAATCGTTGGGGGGAGCATACCTGCGTACCGTCATTTGAGAGCGAAGAGTATCGGAAGTATCTCCGTGAAATTACGAGGCACGCGATGGATATGGGGATACAATCATTCCTCTTCGGGCAGATACAATTGCAGGAGTCGAGGCACCTCGATCCGGCATGGGCGCGAATCATCGTCACGGATATGCGGGTGTATGCGGAATGGCTCGGTATGGATATCGTGATCGGGGCACAGACGAATGACATCGATGATGAATTGTATCTCAAGTTGTTCGATTATATTGAGGGTGGCGTCGGTATCAATGCGCAGGGGAATTTCCCGGAAAATGATCCCTGTCATCCTCGCTGGTGGCAGAGGACGGGGGATTGGTGTTGGGCGCTCCTCTGGAATGATCGTTTCGCCAGGAAAGCGAACAATGTGCTCCTTCATCTCGATTGGAGCGGAGTGATTGGAGATGATATGAGTCACTTCACGAGGATGGATGATGCAAAACGCGCTTCGACACTCCGGAAGCTCTCTGATTTCTTCACGAGTCGGGGAGACGGATTTCTCCTGCCGGTGCTCGCACGCCTCCATATCGACAACAATGGCTGTACCGGCGTGACGAAACATTTCTATTCGCCTCAGAAAAAATTCGGCTGTGATGATGAGCACATTATTGACGATATCTTTTCTCGTTGGCTGAAGAAGTGATAGAATAGATTGACTGCTTTCATAATCAGTATAATTGTCTGATAGTATGTCTTCTTCAGAATTGCCGTCATCGGAACTTCCATGTCATGGGGAACTTGAACAGTTGCATGATGTCGTTCCTACTGAGAAGAAACCTACAATCCCAGGTATTCCTGTTGATATTCAGGTTCCGGATTTTTGGAATGAAATGGACAGACAGGATGAGGAGAGGAAAAAGCCAAAACAACCGCCTATTCACTGAGATGTGTATGAACTTCGATATTCACCAGAAAGTTTCCAGTGTGCTCGCGCTCCTCTTCATCGCACTCCTCAGCACCCTCCTCGGTATTATCACGATTTACGAGAGCGACCAGGCGGTGGAAGGATTTTCGGTCACCATGAGCGCACATGATCAGGCACTCGGTACATTAAATAAATAGGAGATTGAAGTATGCAGTTTATCGCTTTTTCGGAATTGTGGTTGCGACATTTTTCGGAAACGGTTTCTTTGCCATGGTTCGTGTTCATCGGTTCATTTGCGGAAGAGATAATCAGTCCGATTCCGTCGCTCCTTGTTATGGGTATCGCCGGGACACTCGCATTCGCACGGGGGATGAGTCTCTGGCAACTCTTCGGACTGTCCCTCTTCGGCAATATCGGCAAGACCGCGGGTGCCTTCATATATTATGTGATTGGGAACAAGCTGGAAGATATCGTGGTGCCACGATATGGGAAATATTTCGGCGTAACCCATGAGGGGGTGGAGAGTATCGGAAAACAATTCACGGGAACATGGAAGGACGCTGCTCTGCTGTTTGTCCTTCGCGCGGTTCCATTTTTTCCGACGACGACGGTCTCGGTGGTGTGTGGGATTTTCAAGATGCGTCTCTCTGAGTATCTCACTATCACTTTCTCAGCCGGTGTTATCAAGGATTTCGTGTATCTTTTGATTGGATATGCGGGAGTAGCGAAGATAAGTAGACTCTGGCATGATATCGAATATATTCGTCGGTTTTTTCATCTCGTGGTCGTCCTCGGGATCATCGCTGTCCTCTTCCTCTTGTGGAGCCATCGGCGCAAAGGCGTGTGGCTGTGGGAACGGGTCTGCCTCTGGTGGCAGTCGAGGTGATGGGGGTAATTGCGTAATGAGTTACATAACTCGTTACGCAACAGATGAGAGGTCTTTGTGGCGTATTGTTTTTTGTGTTTTAATACCTTTCCCCTCACCTTGTTCTCTTGCCTATCTTCTAATACTCTAAACTCTAAAACTCCTCTCTCGTATGTCTGTATTTCAGCTTAAATCCAAGTGGTCGCCCGCAGGGGATCAGCCTCAGGCTATTGAGAGGCTCATTTCCGGACTCGAAAAAGGCGACCGATTTCAAACCCTGCTCGGGATTACTGGCTCAGGGAAGACCTTTACCGCGGCGAATGTCATCGCCTCGTTTGACCGACCAACCCTCGTCA
This sequence comes from Candidatus Moraniibacteriota bacterium, assembly GCA_049289395.1. Lineage (GTDB taxonomy): Bacteria > Patescibacteriota > Minisyncoccia > Moranbacterales > UBA1568 > CAYTED01. Next base: position 4,728 of record JBATLQ010000073.1, read on the forward strand.
TCGCACATAACAAGACGCTCGCCGCACAGCTCGCGGAGGAGTATCAGGAATTTTTCCCTGATCACGCCGTGCATTACTTCGTCTCGTACTATGATTACTACCAGCCGGAAGCGTATGTCGCCGCGAGCGATACCTATATCGAGAAGGACGCTTCGATCAATGAAGAGATCGACCGACTCCGACATGCATCGACGCAGGCGCTCCTCACGAGAAAGGATGTGATCATCGTCGCATCGGTGTCTTGCATTTACGGACTCGGGTCGCCGAAGGAATATGAGGAAGAAAACCTCCGTCTCTCGGTCGGGATGGAATATACGCGCGACACACTCGTGCGCAGGCTCGTCTCGATTTTCTTCGAGCGGACGAATGCCGACCTCACACCCGGATCATTTCGTGCGCTCGGGAATCGTGTCGAAGTGATGCCGGTCTCGGAGCGATACTCGTATTCACTGGAACTGTCCGATGGGAAAATAGCGAAGATTCTGACCATCGATCCGGTATCGCAGAAAATTCTTGAAACTCCCGATAGTATTTTTCTTTTTCCGACGAAACACTTCATCACGGACAAAGAGAAGCAGGCGAGTGCCATCGCTTCCATCCGTGCCGAGCTCGAGATGCGGTTGGGGGAATTGGAGCGGGAGGGGAAGGTGCTCGAACATGAGCGACTGAAAAGGCGGGCGAATTATGATCTCGCCATGATGGAGGAGATCGGGTATTGCAGTGGTATCGAGAATTACTCGAGGCATCTTTCGGGGAAGAAACCCGGTGAGGCACCGGATACCCTACTCGCATATTTCCCACATCATGAGGATGGCTCGGCTGATTTTCTCACAATTATCGATGAGTCACATGTGACCCTGCCACAGCTTCGGAGTATGTATGCCGGTGATCGTTCACGCAAGGAAACACTCGTTGAATTTGGTTTTCGACTTCCTTCCGCTTTGGATAATCGCCCGCTTCGATTCGAGGAGTTCCTGGATCGGGTGGGCAAGGTCATCTTTACTTCCGCGACGCCGAGCGAGTACGAGCGATCGGTCAGTACTCAGTTGGTGGAGCAGGTGATTCGACCGACCGGACTCCTCGACCCGGAACTTTCCGTGCGTGGTGTGCAAGAACTTGGCGAATATCCGGGGCAGATAACGGACTTCATCACGGAGGCGGAGAAGGAAATCAAACACGGTGGCAGGGTGCTCGCGACGACGCTCACAAAGAAGATGGCAGAGGATCTGAGCGTGTACTTGAAGGAGAAGAAAATAAAAGCGGAATATTTGCATAGTGATATAAAGACCATCGACCGTATCAAGATTCTCACGGCATTCCGTAAGGGAACATTCGATATTTTGGTCGGAGTGAATCTCCTCCGTGAGGGACTCGATCTGCCGGAAGTGTCGCTCATCGGCATCCTCGATGCGGACAAGGAGGGGTTTCTGCGTTCCGAGACATCACTCATCCAGATCATCGGTCGTGCCGCACGCAATTCCCTCGGTCGAGTGATTCTCTATGCGGATCGCATGACGGATTCGATGCGAAAGGCGATCGATATCACGAGGACGCGACGCGCTCTTCAGGTATCATATAATACGGAGCATGGTATCACGCCGACGACCATCGAGAAGCGCATCCATGACATTACCGAGCAGATGGAGAGCGAGCATGATCGTGCGGTGCGGGCGAATCTCATGCTCGATGAGGAAATATTTCATACCGATCCGAAGAAATTGATGAAGCTGAAGAAGCAGGAAATGAATGAGGCAGTGGAAATTCTCGACTTCGAGACGGCGGCTATCCTCCGTGATGAAATCCGTGCTATCGAGCGGAAAATCCTTTCGGATACAAAGGGGAAGTAAGTATCTCTCTCAAATCTCATGTCGAGTATAAAATCTCATCATTTCGAGCGAAAATTTTGAAAATGGAGGAGGAATATCGAGATATTCCGACAAGATTTTCGAGATTTACAGCCGAAATGATGAAATTTTAGCCGACAAGCATGGATAATTTTGTTTTTTCTATCCATGTGGTGAGATTTGAGAGAGATACTAAGGGCGTTGAAGCACTTCTTTTTGGTGTGGTATACTAGGGGTATTCATGGGGAACGAGGAGTCGGCGTTTCTCGGTGCGTATAAATAATTAAAAGAAAAAAATATGACAGGATTGCAAAAAGTATTTTTCGGGATCGGCATACTCGCCATCATCGGTCTCGGTGTGTTGGTTTATCAGCAACTCTCTACTCCGGTGGCAGTCGCTCCTGCGACGAATACCATGAGTCAAGGAACTCGTTCGGATGCTCTGAAGCAAGGAGCGGAAACGGCTGTAGTCGCTCCGGTTCCGGCGACTCCGGATGCGGTCGTCGATGACATTACCAAGGAAATCGATGCAGATAATTCACTTTTAAGCGACGAGGAGCTCGGCGAAACTTCTGATATCGAAGCAGAAGGAAGTGTCGTCAGTGACTTCGGAACCGTATATGATGAAAATGAAAACTAAATTTTTGGCAGTGGGAAGTTTCCTGGTTCTTGGGATTGTTTGTACCGGTGTGGTCGGAGCATCGACCATGGAAAATCAGGAATCGAAAATAGAAGCAAGGCGAGCCGCCATACAGGCAGACCGTGAGGCGACGAAGATGGCTGAGCGCGCAACGGCGTTGGGTGAACGAGAGGCGAATCGTCAGGCGAACATGGAAGCCCGGGAGGCAAATCGAGAGGAACAAAAAACAGAAATGCAGGCGAAACGACAGGAAGAATTCTGTACTCGTTTTGCCGAGATGGCAAGCAAGATTACCGAGCGGATGTCCGATCGAAAGGGAAAGTTCGAAGATCGGAAGACCAATCAGGGCGAAGAAATCCAGTCCAAGCGGGATGAACGAGAGTCGAATCTCACCGAGAAGCGATCGGATCAGGACGAACGCCGATCAGTCATGTATGCGAAGCTTCTCGAAAAAGCGGTTACGGATGATCAAAAGACGGCGGTGAAAAAATTTCAGGATACGGTCGAGGATGCCGTAGATAAACGACGCGATGCGGTGAATTCCGCTATCGACGCATTCCGATCGGGGGTGGACAGTTCTCGGTCGACTCGCAAGAGTTCGATGGAGGGATCCATCTCAGCATTTCAAAGTGCTTCCAGTTCTGCGGTAAGTTCCGCGAAATCATCGTGTACGAGTGGCAAGACACCAGCAGAAGTGAGGTCGCAATTCCAATCCGATATGAAGACTGCACGGGAGAAATTGCAGAGCGATCGTTCACAGATGGAGAAGGTGAAGAGTGATGTGAAGGCATTGATGGAGACTCGTCGCAGTGCCGTCGAGGCCGCGATGAAGACCTTCAAGGCAACGCTCGAAAGCGCTAAGACAGAATTGAAGACTGCTTTGGGGAGTAAATAGTATCGAGAACTGATTCTGCTGGAGCGGTCGTTCCGCCTGTGGGCGGTGCGACCGCTTGTTTGTATGTGCTGTTTGTACCAGTTGGAGCGGTCGTTCCGCTTTTGGAGCGGTGCGACCGCTGTGGCCATGCGACCTTTGTTTATTTTGAAAACATGCGATAATACAGTCATGAAAAAGTCATTCTGGGATTCAGTACTCTCGGTGGTGAGAGGCATACCGAAGGGGGGTGTGCTTTCCTATGGGGAGGTCGCGTCTCGCGCGGGGTATCCTGGGTCGGCTCGTGCGGTGGGGAGTCTCATGAAGAATAACGCTGATCCGATGGTTCCTTGCCATCGGGTAATCCGGATCGATGGGCGAGTGGGGGAATATAATGGACTTGCTGGAAAGAAAATTGATGTACTGAGAAAAGAAGGAGTACGAATAGTGAATGGAAAAGTGGTGAGTGAACAATCTTGATATGAATGAGGTATTACGAAAAAAATTGATTATCGTGGCGGATGACTACGGTATCCGTGAGACATCGAAGCCAATTCTCGAACTTGCTCAGAAGGGAGTCCTCGATCGGGTCGCGGTCTTTTCCGAGCGGGTCACCGATGAGGATATGCAGTCACTCTTTGAGACGGGGGTCGCGATTGACATTCACCTCGAATTGATTCATCTCTTGAAAACAGGATACGAGGATGAGGGGAGTGCGTTCATTCGGGGAATAAATTTCATTTTCCGGCGTCTCGTCGGCATTGTGCATCCGAAGAAAGTGGAGGCAGAGTGGCGTCGGCAGATTATTTTGTTTCGGGATCGTTTTGGGCGATTGCCGGACGGACTTAATTCTCATGAGCATGTGCATTATTTTCCGGAATTTTTCTCGGTGACCGTCGCTCTGGCAGAAGAGTTCGGGATACCCCGGGTGCGTCTCGGGCAGAAGGGCATTATTAAGGGGAAAAAGGGCAGGTTGACGGCTGGTATACTCTCGTTCTGTTCACGCTTTGATACGAAATATTTTCGAACGAAAAATATCGCGAGCTCACAGTGGGTGACGAGCTTCGATTGGTTCGCAGATCAGGGTGCTTTTCTTCAGGCGATGGAGACCTCTCTCTATTCGGAGGTGGAAGTTGTCTTTCATCCGGAACGAGCTGAGGAAAAGTCCGTACTCGAAACTTGGTAGGATTGATTGATTTTCTTTGAGAATAGTGGTAGAATACTCCTTCCTGAAGGGTGGCGTTTTTTGATTTTTCATAGCGGTCGTTCCGCCCGCCCGCAACGATTCGCGTAGCGATTCGGGCAGGCTTTTGGAGTGGCCAGCCTCGCCGGCTAGGCGGGTGCGTCCGCTGTGAAAAATTTATTTCTTTTTATTCAACATTCGATATTCAATATTCTCTATTCCTCTACCCTATGCCTCGAAAAAAGAACACTCCCTCCGAGTGGATCACCGTCAAGGGCGCTCGGACGCACAATTTGAAGAATATCACCGTCTCCATGCCACGGAACAAGATGGTGGTTTTTACGGGTTTGTCTGGATCAGGGAAGTCGTCACTCGCTTTCGATACGATTTTCGCCGAAGGACAACGGCGATATGTCGAGTCGCTCTCGGCGTATGCTCGGCAATTTCTCAATACCATGCAGAAGCCCGATGTGGATGAAATCACCGGACTCTCACCTGCTATTTCCATCGATCAGAAATCCCGTTCCTCGAATCCACGATCGACCGTGGCGACGATTACCGAGATCTATGATTACCTCCGTGTCGCGTATGCGCGTATCGGTCGCCCGCATTGTCTCGAATGTGATCGGGAGATAGAGAAACTCTCTATCGAAGAGATGATGAACCTCGTCGTCACGCGTGTCGGGAAATCCGTCCGATCGAAACAGCATGCGGGGAAGAGTTAATCCATCGTCATCCTCGCGCCGGTCGTCCGTGGTCGCAAGGGAGAATATTACCAATTGCTCTATGACGCGCTCGGCAAGGGATTTGTCGAAGTATTCCTCGATGGTGAGCGCAAGCATCTGCGTGAGCGCATTCTTCTTTCGAAAAACAAGAAGCATGATATCGATCTCGTCGTCGATGATATCGAGAGTGCATCGATACTCGGGGATAATGCCGAGATGACGGAACGATTGCGCGAGGCGGTAGAGCGGGCACTCGAAGAGTCTGATGGCATGGTGAAGATCGTATTCGGCGAGGAGTCCTTTCTCCTCTCGGCGAAATTCTCCTGCCCGTACGATGGGTTCTCCTATCCGGAAGTCGAGCCGAGGCTTTTCTCATTTAACTCGCCGTATGGAGCCTGCTCTGCTTGCAATGGACTCGGGACGAAGCACTTCTTCGGCGATGAAGTATGCCCGGTCTGTCAGGGGACGCGCCTTCGTGAGGAAGCTCTGCATATCACCGTTGGCGGGAAGAATATCGTTGAACTCGCAAATATGACGGTTTCTGAAGCGGCGGATTTCTTCATCACACTTGAACTCACCGTTCGCGAGCAACAGATCGTCGCTGTTGTTCTGAAAGAAATCAGCAATCGTCTCAACTTCCTTCTCAATGTCGGACTTGATTATCTCGCGCTGTCCCGTCGGGCGAATACGCTCTCTGGCGGAGAGGCACAGCGCATAAGGCTCGCTTCTCAACTCGGATCCCGCCTCGTCGGTGCGCTCTATGTCCTCGACGAGCCGACCATCGGTCTCCATCAACGGGACAATGAACGGCTCATCGCGACGCTCGAGGACCTCCGCGATATCGGCAATACCATCATCGTCGTCGAGCATGACGAGGATACGATTTTCGCTTCGGATTATCTCATTGACATCGGTCCGGGAGCGGGCGTGCATGGCGGAGAGATCGTCGTCGCGGATGATTTGGAGAAACTCCTCATGGCGGAGAAAAATGTTTCGAAGTCACTCACGCTCTCCTATCTCCGCGGAGAGACCATGATCGAAGTGCCGATGACGCGTCGTACCAAGGACAAGGGAACGATTCGTATTCGTGGGATGAGTATTTTCAATTTTAAAAATGCGAATGTGGATATTCCGCTCGGGAAATTCGTCGCGATTACCGGCGTATCTGGATCGGGGAAATCTACCCTTCTCTATGAAGTGATTCACAAGAATTTGCAGGCACGGTTCGATCGCCGCTATCGATCGAATGAAGTATTCCACTGCGATTCGTTTACGGGGATGGAATATGCGTCACGCACGGTGCTCATCGATCAGACGCCGATTGGTCGGACACCGCGGTCGAACCCGGCGACCTATACCGGTGCATTTATCCATATCCGTGATCTGTTCGCCTCATCGGAAGAAGCGCGGGTGCGCGGGTGGAAGGCGGGACGATTCTCCTTCAATCGTCCGGGTGGTCGGTGTGAAACTTGTGAGGGGAATGGATTCATCGCGGTGGAGATGCACTTCCTCCCGACGGTGTATGTTCCGTGTGATGTGTGCGATGGACGGCGATTTATGAAGGAAACACTCGAGGTGAAGTACAAACAAAAAAGCATCCACGATGTGCTCGAGATGACCATCGAAGAGGCATGGGCGTTCTTCAAAGATATTCCAGCGATTGCCGATCGGATGAAGACGCTGAATGAAGTGGGGCTCGGGTACCTCAAACTTGGGCAGAGTGCGACGACGCTCTCGGGCGGTGAGGCACAACGGGTGAAGATTTCTTCCGAGCTCTATCGTCGCGCGACCGAACGCACTATCTATCTCCTCGATGAACCGACCATCGGACTTCACTATGAGGATGTGAAGAAACTGATCGAGATCCTCGACCGCCTCGTAGACAAGGGGAATACCGTGATCGTCATCGAACACAATATGGACCTCATCAAGTCAGCCGATTCCATCATCGACATCGGTCCAGATGGGGGCGTCGGTGGCGGTAGGGTCGTCGCTTCTGGCACGCCCGAAGAAGTCGCGAAGAACGAGAAATCCTACACCGGACAATATCTGAAGAAGGTTCTCCGAAAGAAAATGGTGCGGTAGATTCTAGGATGGGTCGCCCGCCGCGCGTTTTCTGAAATCAGATCCTGGTGGGAGCGGAGGTCTCGCTTCCGTTGTTGGTCTGCGCCGTTTCCAGAGAGTTGTTGCCACTGGTAGCGTTGGGGGTTTGGTAATGCCGTCCTTCCTGTCTTGAAGGAGTCTGTTATGGCCTCCGCGAATGGCACCCGCGATAGCACTTCTTTGTGTGTAGGATCGTCGTATGATTTCTTGTGTTTCGGGTGGCAATTCATTGAGCATCTCGGTATAGGTGGGAATGCGTTTTGGTTCTTCTGGTATATTGGCATCAAGGGATTTGAGTGCTTCTTCAAATAAACGGTGTTTTTCCTCCAATTCTGTTTCGACCATTCCTTTTCGTTCTGATTTTTCTGGAGTTGGAAGAAATATACCTTTAGCATCATTTTTTGGCATTGGTGGTGTGAGTTTCTCTGGCGTAGATTGGAAATTGAAATGGGATTGTTCGGGCATAGGTATTCTGATAAGTATTTTCTCTCCCTCTATGAT
>JBATLQ010000074.1:0-6701 GCA_049289395.1 Candidatus Moraniibacteriota bacterium
TCGTGAGACAGGTTGGTTTCCTATCTGATGTAGGCGTCGCTGCTTGAGAGAACTCTTTCTTAGTACGAGAGGACCGGAAAGAACAAACCTCTGGTGTATCTGCTGTTCCGCCAGGAGCATCGCAGAGTAGCTACGTTTGGGGAGGATAACCGCTGAAAGCATATAAGCGGGAAGCCCAGCTCAAGATAAGGCAGCTCTGTATTTATACAGAAAATGTCCTAGAAGATGACTAGGTCGCCGAAAGGCGGACCTCGCCAAAGTCGCAAGATGGAGGCGGGTTGATAGGTTTTAGGTAGAAGTCCAGTGATGGATTAAGCCGAGAAATACTAATACATTTCGAACTTTCTTTTCTCGTATTCACTTGTTTGACGGTTAGCAGCGAAGAGATTCTGAATTTGACTTTGGAAGAGAGTGTTCTCGGTGCTTCAAGCGGAGTGGTCACACCCGATCCCTTCTCGAACTCGGCAGTTAAGCGCTCCAGCGCCGATGGTAGCCTTCGGGCAAGAGTAGGCCAGTGCCGAGAACATTCTTTTTCAAAAAAACTTTTATAAAGAGGTCACACCTCCACCCGCATCGCTACGCGAAGCGTTGCGGACGGGCGATCCCACCGAACTCGGAAGTTAAGGTCATCAGCGCCGACCCGCCCGAACGTACCGTTCGGTACGGGCGGGTGGTAGCCTTCGGGCAAGAGTAGGCCGATGCCAGGAACTGTGTATTGAATGATGCTTTCGAAAATCGCCTCACGAGGGCGGTTTTTGTTTTTTTATGCTATACTTTTTGAGTACTTCAATCAAACATGAGCGGTTATTTCATAAGCGGTTGTTCTGCCCGCCCGCAACGATTTGCGTAGCGATTCGGGCAGGCTTTTGGAGCGGCTTGTCTGCCTCAGGCAGGTGCAACCGCTGTTTGAAATATTTTTCTATGGAACAAAGAAACATAAAACAGCTCATCATAGCGGTTCTCTATGGTATTCTCGGTATCGCGCTTATTTGGGGTGGGTATTTTCTCTTTCGGACGGGGGCGACTTGTACGGACGGTATACAGAATCAGAACGAGCAGGGAATTGATTGCGGAGGCACCTGCAGTCTCCAATGTACTCGCGCGGTGCGGACGGATAACCTGGAGATACGGGAGAGCGCACTGCTCTATAGTGCTCCCAATCGTTTCGATGCGCTCATCGCGATACACAATCCGAATGATGAAGCGGGTGCATCGTCATTCCACTACAAAATGGAACTTCGAGACGCGGCGGGTACGACGGTCGCCGTGCGCGAGGGAGGGAGTTTCATTCTCCCCCAGGAGACCAAGTATCTCCTCGAAATCAATGTCACGGCGCCGGGAGCGAAGACTGTCGTCATTTCTTTCTCAGAGTATCGGTGGCAGCGATTTGCCGGGTATCAGGAGAAGCCCGCGATTACGGTTTCTCGAAAATCATATGAGGTCATCTCTTCGGGTGTCGGTTTCGGCAAAGCGTTCGGAGTGGTGAAGAATGAGAGTCGTTTCGATTTCCAATCTCTCCGAGTGAAAGTCATCCTCCGTGATGTGGCAGGGAAACCGATCGGTGCCAATATGACCGAAATGCGCACCGTGGCATCGGGGGAAGTACGGGATTTCACGCTCATTTGGCCGACTTCTTTTCCGGGAACGGTCGATCATGTGGAGACCGAAGTGGAGGCGGATGTGTTCCATTCGGACAATTTCGTGAAGCAATATATGCCGACGCAGGACTTCCAATCTTGGAACTAAAGACAAGAAATCAAAAATCCAAATTACAAATACCAAATCAAATCTGAAAACTTTAAATCCAAATTCTTAATTTTTTTTGAGGTTTATGTATTTGGAGTTGATTTGAAATTTTTCATTTGAGTTTTGAAATTTACTGTTGTGTTTCGTCGTTTCCTCCAATTTGACTGGGTGCTGTTCTCAGCCGTGCTCCTCCTCTCCGGGATGAGCATCCTCGTGCTCTATGGATTCTCCGCCGAGGGGAAACCGGAGTATTTTTTGCGGCAAAGTATTTTTGTTGGCATTGGATTTCTCGTATCACTCTTTCTCGCGAGTCTGGATTACCGGCATATCGGTCGGCACAGCACCCTTTTGTATTTTTCCATGCTCGGGATTCTTCTCTCCGTACTCCTTTTCGGCAAGACCATCCGAGGGACGGAAGGGTGGATTGACCTCGGGTTTACCCAGGTTCAGCCCGTAGAATTCGCCAAAGTAGTCCTCGTACTCTTCCTTGCCAGTTTCATCGCGAAGAAAACGAGCGAGCTCGGTGAATGGACTCGCCTCATCGCATCGCTCATCTTGACCGGTATGCTCGTCTTCCTCGTCATGCGTCAGCCGGACCTCGGGTCGAGCATCGTGCTCCTCGGTGTCTGGGGGATGATGCTACTCATCTCAGGGATTCGTCTGAAGCATATCGTGGTACTGAGTATCCTCGGATCGTTACTCGTTTCGGGGAGCTGGTTTTTCCTCGCAGACTATCAACGGGCGCGTATCGAGAGCTTCATGCATCCGGAGCTCGATCCGAAGGGGAGTGGGTACAATGTCCTCCAAGCGATGGTCGCCGTCGGATCTGGTGGAGTGTTCGGCAAAGGTATCGGTCATGGCACCCAATCCCAGTCGAATTTCCTCCCCGAAAAGCATACGGATTTCATCTTCGCTTCCATCAACGAAGAGCTTGGGATGGCAGGGGCATTCCTCACACTCTTCTTGTATGGCGTTATTTTTTATCGACTTCGTACTATCGGGATCCAAGCATCGGATAATTTCGGATACCTCATCACGGTCGGGGTCTATGCCATTGTCCTGGTGCAGGTGAGTATCAATATCGGGATGAATGTGGGTCTGCTTCCGGTGACGGGGATCCCGCTTCCATTCATGAGTTATGGCGGGAGTTCGGTGCTGTCTCTCTTCATAGGAATTGGCATTGTTCAGAATGTCTACCGTCTGCGTCGGGGGGAACAATATACCGTGTCACAAAACCGATCCGAGGGTGATTATATCCCACTGGATTACCACCTCTGAATGACTGAAATAAGGCAAAAATGTCTATTTCAAGGGGTTTTTTCATTGACGGAACGAGGGAAATCAGGTAGTATGAGAACTATGAAAATCCTTCTTATTGCTCAGGCAATTGTCGCTTTGTTGCTCGCTGTTTCTATCCTCCTCCAAAATCGTGGATCGGGGTTGGGAGGTGCTTTTGGTGGTGACTTCGGGAGTTACTATGCCAAAAGGGGGCTCGAGAAATTCCTGTTGTATGCGACTGTCATTCTGGCAGTGCTCTTCATCGGTCTTTCTATTGCGAGTGTTCGATATACGGCGTTGTAGTCCTTGATGAACTTGTCTCCTCGACTTTTTTTGAAAGATCGATGGCTCAAAAATATGAATGCTTTGTGGAAGAAAAATTGGATTCTGCTCATTCAGGCACTCCCTCGGCGAGAGCGTTTGTTCGTCTGGGGACTCCTCTCGCTCGCGGCGATCGGTCTCCTTACTTGGATGGTCATGCTGTACCTCTCTTCGACGGTTCCTCTGCCGAAAGCGGGGGGAAAATATGTCGAGGGTATCGTCGGTCAGCCCGCGTATATCAATCCGCTCTTGTCTCAGACCAGTGAAGCAGATGCCGATTTGTCCGCACTGGTCTATGCCGGGCTCTTCGTTCATGATGGGGAGAGTCATCCCGTCCCTCGTCTCGCGGAATCTTTTTCCGTTTCGGATGATGGCAAGGTCTATACCGTGACGCTGAGGGAGCATATTTCATTTCAGGACGGTACTCCGCTTACAGCCGATGATGTCATCTTTACCCTCCGCGCGATTCAGGATCCAGCGTATCGGAGTCCGCTTCGGCAGAATTGGCAGGGCGTGGACATCTCATCTTCGGATGACCGCACGATTATTTTTTCTCTGAAGAAATCATACTTCGGATTCCTCGAGAATTTGACGGTCGGGATTGTACCGAAACATATCTGGCAATCCATCTCCCCGGAGAAATTCGCTCTCGCAGAGAATAACCTCATGCCTATTGGCGCTGGACCGTACCAATTCTCTGACTTGAAGAAGGATGCTGAGGGGAATATTCTCTGGTATGAATTGAAGGCGAACCCGGCGTATACTCTCGGTCGGCCATATATTGATACGATTACTTTTCGTTTCTATCCCGATGAGGATACTCTCTTCACCGCTTACAAACAAGGCGAGTTGCTCGGTATGGCGAGTATCCGATCTGGGAGAATCGCCGAGTTGCTGGAGAAGAAAAGTACGAGTGTGCACGAGCTTAAGCTGCCGAGGGCGTTTTCGGTCTTTTTCAATACAACGAAAAATGTCGCTATCGCTTTCGATGAGGTGAGGCTCGCCCTTTCTCTCGCGACGGATCGGGAGGCTATAGTACATGAGACGCTCTCTGATCGGGGTATGATCGCGGTGACCCCATTCCTCCCGTTCATGCGTGGCTTCGATGCGAATCTCTCTCTCCCTTCGTTTGATCTCGACCGAGCGAATGCCCTCCTCGAGGAACATGATTGGAAACGAGGAGAAGATGGTATCAGATCGAAGAAAGATGTTCGTTTGGAATTCGAATTACTGGTTCCAGCGTGGCCGGAGCTCGAGAGAACCGCGACGGAATTGCAAGTGATGTGGGAGAAAATAGGTGCCCGCGTGAATATCACGACGCAGGATATCGCCACTCTCCAACAGGATCGTATCCGCCCGAGGGACTATGATGCACTCCTTTTCGGACAGGCATCGCTCGCGGATCCCGACCCATATTCATTTTGGCATTCCAAGGAGCGCGAGGATCCAGGGCTGAATCTCTCATCGCTGAATGAGCAGTCTGTCGATGACGCGTTACTTTCGGCGAGAGAACTCTCGGATCCGACCGAGCGGAGTGAGAAGTATGCCACCTTTCAAAAGATATTTCTCGAGCAGAATCCCGCCATCTTTCTCTATAGCCCGACTTACCTCTATGTGACGACCGACCGGCTCCGTGGCATCACTGTAGAGACGATCGACATCCCATCGGATCGATTCGGCATGGTGCATGAATGGTATCTCAATACCAAGCGAGTGTGGAAGAAATAAGAAAATATCAAATATCAAATATCAAATGCCAAATGCCAAATCAAGCTCAAATGAAATAAATTCCAAATTAACTTTTTAAGTTTTAGGATTTGATTTGAAATTTGGTATTTGGATTTTGAAATTAATAAAATATACTTTTAAAAAATATGCAGTCAACCGAAACGGAGAATGTTGTTATTTCTACAAATGTAAATCCCCTGGATACCTACAATTTCCGTCAGATGATCATCGATAGTCCGGATCAGTTCGCCGTCGGGTTCGAGATCGCCAAGGATGCGAAGGTAGTGGGGGAATTCAAATCCATCATGATTTCGGGAATGGGCGGATCGGCACTCCCGGGGAACTTGTTCCGTGTGTATCTCAGTGATTTGGCGAAACGCAAGAAATTCACGGGGAAACGGGTGGGGATTTTTCAGAATCGGTTTTATGGGCTTCCACACGAGGCTTTCGATCATTGTATCAATTTCATTTGCTCGTACTCCGGTAATACCGAAGAGACCATCGCTTCTTTTGAAGAAGCCTTGAAGAATAATCTCGCCTGCATCGGATTTTCGAGTGGCGGGAAGATTGAGGAGATGTGTCGTACGCACGGAATTCCCCATGTGAAAATGCCGATCCCGAGTGAAGGATTCCAGCCTCGCGAGGGTACGGGGTATTTCTTCGGAGCGATGTATCGGGTGCTTATCAATCAGGGACTGGTGCCGGATACGCGGGAAGAAATGCTTGCTTGGGCGGAGACATTGCGGGGGAAAGTTGCAGAGTTCGAAGCGCAAGGGGAAGCACTGTCAGAGAAATTAGTCGGGAAGACTCCAGTCATTTTCGGGACGACCCGGTTCAAGAGTGTCGCGATGATCTGGAAGATAAAGATGAATGAGAATGCGAAGACACCAGCATTTTGGAATTATTTTCCGGAATTGAATCATAATGAGATGGTCGGGTACACGAATCCGCAGGGGAAGTTCATCATTATCATGCTTCGTGATTCGGATGACTTCACTCCAATGCAAAAGCGTTTTGAAGTGACGGCCGACCTCCTTCGTGAGAAGGGGGTGGAAGTGGAGGTAATCGATATGCCCGGGGAGAGCGTGTTCGAGAAAATGTTCGGCTCTATCCTCATCGCTGATTTCGCCTCATACTCTCTTGCCTTGAAATACGGCATTGATCCGACACCAGTCGATATGGTCGAGGATCTGAAGAAAATGCTTTAAGAAAAAAAACTCAAAACACAGAACACAAAGACCAAACAAAACACAATACACAAAACACAAAAAGGCGTCGGGGTTTGTGCATTGGAGGATTTGTGCTTTGTTTGTATTTTGTGCTTTTGATACTTGTGCTTTAAAATCCGTTGGATTTTGCTGGTTTGCCAAGAATACGAATACATGCTATACTGGAAGATAATATCACACTCTTGCATTTCAAATATCTCGTAAAAAGGCTTTGAATGAGCCTGGTTGTTGTGTTTGTGAAAGCAGAAAAAGCCCTGGTGGCGCCCGCCCGCCACGATTCGCAAGAGAATCGTAGCGATTCGGGCGGGGAACCCCAGCACCAATTCCGAAGCGGAATGGTGCGGGGCAGGTTGGTAGATTTACCCCGCACCACCCAGTGTGGATATAAGGGGATATGGT
>JBATLQ010000075.1:0-2190 GCA_049289395.1 Candidatus Moraniibacteriota bacterium
ATATATGTCCTTCGATATGGTGTATCCCCATGAGCGGTTTCTTCCAGAGGAGTGAAAGCGTCTTGGCAGCGGAGACGCCGATAAGAAGTGCAGGAATGAGGCCTGGTCCCTCGGTCACGGCGATGAGGTCGATATCATCCTTCGTCATGTGCGCTTCCCGGAGCGTCGCATCGAGAACGGGGATGATGTTTTCGATATGCATCCGTGCCGCGAGCTGTGGAACGACCCCGCCGAATTTCGCATGTGCTTCGACTTGTGAAGAAACGACATTGGAAAGGAGAACGGGCATACCATCTCTCATTTCGAGGATGGCGACCGCGGTCTCGTCGCAGGATGTTTCGATGGAGAGGATACGCATAGCGTGGATATTGGATATTTGATACTAGATATTGGATCCCGAGGGAAGCGATATGGGAAGTATAAGGTATGGAGTATAAAGTATAAAGGAAAATACGGAAAGGGGATGCGGAGGCTTTGTGATACCTTGCATAAAAGCGATTTTATGCTATGATGCTTTTGCAGTATTTTGCTGCTTTTTTGTTTTGGCTTGCCCTTCTGAAGCTTGAGCGAAAGAGGGCCCCATCGTCTATCGGCTAGGACGCCAGGTTTTCATCCTGGTAAGAGGGGTTCGACTCCCCTTGGGGCTACTGTTAAAGAATAATCTCCTGCCATTCTTGGTGGGAGATTATTTTTTTTACTGTCCCCTAATGGGAGGAGAAGGGCGTGAGTAGAAAGCGAGCGAGCGCTGCTTTCTGTGTGTAGCGCCCCGGCTTTTCGTCGGAGCGAAAAGGACTCCCCTTGGGGCTACACATATATCAAAAGAGCCATCCTTCCGGGTGGTTTTTTTGTGATTTTCTAAAAAATGGGAGTTACTTTAGTGGCAAGGTACTTCATGAACACACCATATGTTGTGTATGTATGTTGATTTTCCTTGCATAAAATAATGGAATGTGCTACAGTATATTCGTGTTTTGTGAAATAAAAAGCCTTTGAAGGATTTTCTAGAGAAATTTTCCAGAAGACTGTTGATCCGTCCGAAAGGTCGGAGGCACTTACTGGCAGGTAATCAAACTAACGAGCAGTCAGAACTGATTTTTAGCGTGACTACCGCCAGAAGCCCCATTAGGGACTGGATTTCGGGGTCGCGTTTTGTTTTAGGATGTTTACTTACTGTTTTGAAAGGCTTAGGGTGACATACAGGAATGTGCGAGTTGGAATGCTCGTTGAAAATTTATTCTCTAGTGATTTTTTCTCTGTCGTGGGAGTGAGATGGGCGTAACTACTAAAAGTGTATGCCAAAAATCTTACTCGCTAACGTAACTGAGCCGCAGATCTGTTTTCCAGCCGATGATGGTGGGATAGTATGCAACTGGATTAAGAGAGGGCTGTATGCCATATCCAGTAAGAATGGGTGGATGAAAATTCCACCTGAAGAGATAGTAGTCGAAGAAAAGATCGAACAAAAAGAAGAAGCCTCCAGCTTCCAGGCGTAAAGGCTTCTTCTAAAGTATAATTTAACAATGCTCGTCTCGTTCTTACGTCAGAGAAAAAACACTGTTTCCTGCTGGTTTTTTAATACCTTCAGGAGTCTGAAGCTGTGGGGGTAGTATGGTTTACGTGTCCGGACTTGTCATTCTGGGCCACAAGAGATCGAAACTCTTTACCTCCACCACTTCATACTTCTGAGAATATTTTTTTGGGAACAAAAAAACGTGACTAAATATGTTAGCACGTAAAGATTGCTTTGTCAACTCTCTTTTCTGCTTGATTTGTAGTTTTCATTTTCATCTTTTTACTTTTCGGGATTACTCCTAAAAAGAACAATCTTATTATAGCCTACCGACTGGGCGCTTGCCAAGGTCATTTGATTTTTCCCCTTGAATAAGGGGTTGAATAGTTAATTGTCACTCTGTGATCCTCAGCTGAGTCCTCTGCAGATACGTGGATATATAATCGAATTCTTTTTGAACCTCGTCTACGGTGAGGCAGACGCTTTCGATGATGATCGGGAGATTGATAGAGGGGATGGCGTCGAGGATTTGAGTTTGTTTGGAAAGATGAATAGGATCATGGAGATCACGATAGTTGTATCCGCTGACATGAATTTCGTTAATCCTTTGTTGAAAGGTTGTCGCTAATTCTTTGCCGAGCTGCATGCTCGGATCGTTATCGAAGGCATGTGCTACATCG
>JBATLQ010000076.1:0-21067 GCA_049289395.1 Candidatus Moraniibacteriota bacterium
GTCCCGATGTACATCGGGACGGTCCTTTATTTTTTCAATACAAATATTTTCGAAAGGTTTTCGCTATGGTATACTAGGATGAATCCTGGAATTACTTCGAGAGCTTTCAGAGCCTGTTATCATGGAATATCATATCCAATTAGAACAATTCGAGGGACCATTGCCACTCCTCCTTACCCTTATCGAACGGGAGAAACTCGACATCACGAGGCTCAGTCTCGCGAAAGTCGCGGATCAGTACCTCGAATACTTGACGAAGGAGGAGCACATCTCGCTTGATAACCTCGCACGGTTCCTCAGTATCGCAGCGCGCCTCATCCTCATTAAGTCAAAGGCCTTGCTCCCAACGCTCACCTTCACCGATGAGGAAGAAGATGAGATCGGCGATCTCGAAGCAGAACTCCGGCGATACAAGCAATTCAAAGAAGCCGCTATGCGACTTGGTATGCTCGTCTCGGAGAAACATACGATCTACACCAGGGAATCATCACTCGGTTCTGTCTCCATCTTCCTCCCGCCGAAAAATCTGACGAGGGAGGATCTGGCGAATTACTTCCAGTCAGTACTCGGGAATCTTCCCTCGATGGAAATCTTGGAGGAAAAACGCGTGGCGGAAATCGTCACGCTCGAAGAAAAGATTACGCTCCTCCAGGAGTCCATTCGGGATCGGGTACAGAAGTCATTTTCCGAAATCGTTTCGCTCGCGACCGACCGGGTGCATGTCATCGTGTCCTTCCTCGCCCTCCTCGAACTCGTGAAACAGCGCGTCATCCATGCCGAACAAGGCGAACTCTTCGGCGACATTCACTTTCGAAATGCCACGGAGAAGACGACTTCAGTCAATTAACACTTTCCAGTATGGACATTTCGCCAAAAATTATTTCCCAGCTCGAGACCCTGCTCTTCGCCTCCGGGGATTCTCAGGATATCAACCGACTCGCAAAGATACTTGATACCACGACGGATAGTGTTCACATGGCGCTCGAAGCCCTGGAGACCCGTTACCATTCGCCAGAGTCCGGTCTCACGATTATCCGTCTCGGAGAGAAGGTACAACTCGGTACGAAAGGAGAAAATGCGAGTGTCATTGAAAGACTTCGTGAAGGAGAATTACGAGAGACGCTCAGTCGGGCGACGCTCGAGACGCTCGCGGTCATCGCGTACCGCGCGCCGGTGACGCGTGCCGATATCGATGCGATCCGTGGCGTGAATTCGAATTTCACCCTGCGCCACCTCCTCATACGGGGACTCATCGAACGAGAGGGGAATCCGAGCGATGCCCGCGGATATATCTATCGTCCGAGTCTTGAATTCCTCAAAACTATCGGCGTCGAACAAATTAGTGACCTCCCAGAATACGATACCCTCTCCTCGAATGAACGCCTCGCGAATCTTTTGTCCGAAAACGCTGCGACCGGAGATGAGTCACCTTCGAACTCAGGAGGTGTTTCTGATACAAGTATCTGAGTTTTTTTACAGCGGACACACCGCTATAAAACAAGGTATTATTTTTGTTCACTGTTGTCTGTTGAATGCTATCTGATTTCCTATGCGCCTCGCTTTTTTCTTTCTCTTCTTCTTTCTCCTCTCCGGGGCGATCATATCGGTCTATTTTAGCTTTCAGAAAAACACTTCTCCATACACCTCGCATGAGACACCCTTGGTAGCTGGCGTATCGAGAGAATCTGCCCCAAAAGATCCGGAGGCACTCATACCCGTCCTCCGAGAGAATCGCTCCCTCGCCTCGAGTTTCAGGCCCGTGAAGAAAGCCTACGCCCTCAATCTCGCCATCGCTTCCGCTCACTCCGCGGTCATCATTGATGCAGACTCCGGTACTATTCTCTACGATCGTAATGCGAGTGAGAAACGCCAGGTCGCATCACTCACGAAAATGCTCACCTCACTCATCGTCGTGGAAAGAGTGAGAGACCTCGAAGAACCCGTCACTATCGGCGAGGAAATCTACCTCGAAGGAACCCGCGTCGGCTGTCCGCGTACCGGGTTTTGCAATGGAGAACGATTGCATATCGGTGAACAGGTATCCGTGCACAATTTATTACGCGCCACGCTCATGAACAGCGCCAATGATGCCGCGACCGCCCTCGGCAAGTATCTCAGCGGTACTCCGGACGGATTTGCGAAGATCATGAATGCACGGGCTCGCGAACTCTTGCTCACCGACTCTCATTTCTGTACACCATCAGGATTGGAAACCGACGGACATGAAACGGATTGCTATTCGACCGCTCACGATATGGCCATCATCGCGAGTGAGGCATTGAAACATCCGATCCTGTGGGAAATCATGCGCAGTGAGAAGATGACATTCACTTCCATCGACGGCAAATACGAGCATGAGATTTTCAACACCGACGAGCTCCTCGGACAATTTCCCAATCTCCTCGGTACGAAAACCGGATTCACGCCACTTGCTGGACGATCCCTCCTCGCCGCAGCGACGAATGATGACGGGAAACACCCGGTTGTCGCGGTCGTCCTCGATGATACCGCTCGCTTCGAAAATATCCGGTCGATGTTTCATTGGAGTTTCGGAGCATTTGATTGGCAGTAATTTTCGTATATACTAAGTAGGCGGTGAGATTTGAGAGAGAGATACGAGAGGAAATATGGGAGATGCAATACAACTCGCGCAGATTCAAACCCTTCCGGTCGTCATGAATGTCCTGAAGGTTCTTTGTACTGGCTTCATCGCTTTTGCCATCGCCTTTGCTATCACACCACTCTGGACCGCCATCCTCTACAAATACCGTTTCGGTATCAAAATAAAATCCAATTCCGTGCAGGGCGAAAAGCTCACCCATGTCAACACCCTGCATGCCTGGAAAGCGAATACGCCGACCATGGGCGGAGTCATTATCTGGGTAACCGTCCTTGTCTTCGCACTTGCTTCGGAATATCTGTTTCCCTTTATCGCACAACTCCTCAATATCAATTTCATCAGCCGACTCGACTTCCTCAGTCGGTCACAGACCTGGCTTCCACTCGCGGCGCTCGTCGCGACCGGCATCCTCGGACTCTTCGATGATTACATGAGCGTTCGTGGATGTGGGACGAACAAGGGTGGAGGCATGCGATTCGCCTTTCGATTCTGGTGGCTCTTCGCCATCGCCGGTATCGGATCCTGGTGGTTCTATTCGAAACTCGGCTGGAACTTCATCCATGTTCCTGCGATGGGGGATTTCCAAATCGGTCTCTGGTATGTCCCACTCTTTCTCTTCGTCATCCTCTTCTCTGCGATCTCTTCCAATGAAACGGATGGGCTCGATGGTCTCAATGCCGGCGTACTGCTCTTTGCCTTTTTTTCTTTCGCCATCATCGCTTTCATCGAGAACAAAGTCGATCTCGCCTCTTTCTGCGCTGCTCTCTCCGGTGCGCTCCTCGCTTTCCTGTGGTTCAATATCTATCCGGCACGATTCTTCATGGGGGATACCGGGGCGATTTCTCTCGGGACGACGCTCGGCATCGTCGCTATGCTGACCAATTCGACGATCATCCTCTTCCTCATCGTCTTCATCTATGTGCTCGAGTCCGGCAGTGTCGCCATACAGCTCTGTTCCAAGCGATTTTTCGGGAAAAAAGTGTTTCTCGCCGCACCGCTCCATCATCATTTCGAGGCTTTGGGATGGCCGGAACCGAAAGTGACCATGCGCGCCTGGGTCTTCACCGCCATCACCTCGCTTCTCGGCGTTATTATTGGTATAATCGGAATGGGGAAATAAGAACAGTAAATAGAGAATAGCAAATAGGAAATAGAAAATGTTTTTTTCATCTCTCCATCTTCTCACCTCCAACCTCTCTTTTCTAAGCTCTAAACTCTAACTTCTCATCTCTCAGCTCTATGCCACTCAAACATATAAAAAATGTCGATGTGACCGGACGCAAGATTCTCGTCCGTGTGGATTTCAATGTCGAGGTGAATAAGAAAACCGGCAAACTCCATGAAACTTTCAAGATAGCCGCCGCCAAAGAAACAATCGACTATCTCCTCGGAAAAGAACGCACCAAGGTCGCGCTCCTCACACACTACGGTCGCCCCGAAGGAAAGCCAGATATGAAGTATTCCATCGCGCCACTCATTCCAGAAATCGAAAATATTCTCGGGAGAAAACTTCATTTCGTTCCAGACTGCATCGGGGAAAAGGTTGTCGAGGGATTGGAATCACTCCCGGAAGATGAGTTGCTCATGCTCGAGAATGTCCGTTTTTATGCAGAGGAAGAATCGAAGGATTTCCGTTTCTCACAAGAGCTCGGCAAACCATTTCACTTTTTCGTAAATGATGCCTTCAGTGTCTGCCATCGCAATCAGGCATCGGTCACCGGCATTACCCTCTCTATCCCGAGTTACGCGGGATTCCAATTGGAGAAAGAGATCATGAACCTCGACCGTATCAAACAAAATCCCGATCGACCGGCGGTCGCCATCATCGGCGGTGCGAAAGTAGAAACGAAACTCCCACTCATTCAAGCACTCGAGAAAACCTATGATTGGGTGCTCATCGGTGGTAAGGTCGCCAATGAAGCGATTGATCTGAAAATTCCTTTTTCACCAAAAGTCATCCTGCCACTTGATTTCGAATCAAGCGAGCGACTCGATATCGGCAAAGAAACCGTGAAACTCTACAAACAGAAAATAGCTGATGCGAAGATGATTATCTGGAACGGTCCCATGGGGAAATTCGAGGATGCTCCGTACAATGAAGGAACGGAGGCGATAGTGAAAGCAATTCTCGAAAGCTCTGCCTTCACCGTCGTCGGTGGCGGAGAATCACTCGGCGTTATCGAGACACTCCAGTGTGCGGACAAAATCAGTTTCATTTCAACTGGCGGGGGAGCCATGCTCGAATACCTCAGTGGTAAACTCCTCCCGGGTATCGAAGTCCTCGAGCATTAATTTTTGAACGGACAATACTATGGCTACTATTGCGGAAGTGAAAGGAAGAGAGATTCTGGATTCTCGGGGAAATCCGACTGTCGAAGTTTGGGTGAAACTCGATGATGGCACCACGGCGATCGCCGGCGTCCCTTCCGGGGCATCGACGGGGAAATTCGAGGCAGTAGAACTCCGTGACAATAATCCAAATCGATATCATGGACTCGGTGTGGAGACAGCCGTCGCGAATGTGAATACGAAACTCGCGGAGAGCGTTATCGGTCTCGATGCCTCCGATCAGCTCGGACTCGATCAGGCGATGATCGCCCTCGATGGAACGGAGAATAAATCCGTACTCGGTGCCAATGCCATACTCGGCATCTCGCTCGCGGTCGCGAGGGCAGCCGCCATCTCCCAAGGGATACCACTCTATCGATACATCGAGAAACTCGCCGAGAAGAAAATATCCGGACGATTTCCGGTACCGATGTTCAATGTCCTCAATGGCGGGAAACACAGCGACTCCGGTCTCTCCATACAAGAGTTCAAGATCGTTCCTTACGGTGTCACCTCCTACAAAGAACAGTATCGCGCCGGGAGCGAGATCTTCCACACGCTGAAGAAAATTCTCGAGAAAAATAATCTGAGTGTCGGTGTCGGCGATGAGGGTGGATTCGCCCCACATATCGAAGGGCACGCGCAAGCATTGGAAGTCCTGAACCAGGCGATTACCGAAGCGGGATACACCCCAGGGACAGCCGTCGGTATCGGCCTCGATGTCGCGGCAAATTCTTTCTTCGACGAACAAGAAAATTGCTACTCACTGAAGCCAGAAGGCGTCTCACTCTCGAAGGAGAGCCTGGTCAATCTCTATCGCGAATGGATCGGGAAATATCATATCGTTTCCGTGGAGGATGGTCTCGGCGAAGAAGACTGGGATGGGTGGGCGATGATGAAAGAGAAACTCGAGAAAGAAACTCCTTCTTGGAAAGAAAAAGTGATGCTCATCGGAGACGATCTCCTCGTCACCAATGTGAAGCGCGTGGAGAAAGCAATCGATGCGAAATCCTGCAATGCCGTCCTCATCAAGGTGAATCAAATCGGGACGCTCTCCGAAACACTCGCCTGTATGAAACTCGCGCGGGAAAACGACATGAAGACCGTCATCTCTCATCGCTCCGGTGAGACGACCGATAACTTCATCGCAGATCTCGCCGTCGGTGCGAGCGCGGATTTCATCAAGACTGGATCGCTCTCCCGTGGCGAACGGATCACGAAGTACAATCGCCTCCTTCAAATCGCCGACGAGCTCGGAGAAGGACGATAGATAAAAATGCCAAAACTCAAATTTCAAATGTCAAAATAAAAACCATGTCTGATGCAAAAAAAGTGAAGGTGCTCTGCGTCGGCTCAACGAGTCAGGATATCTTCTTTCCGACGGATGAATACACGACCATCGAGACTCCCGAAGACCTGATCGCCAAAGAAAAAGTCCTCTTCGAGGTAGGGGGGAAGTTCCGCGTGAAAGACCGCTACGAGGCGGTGGGTGGCGTCGCGACCAATGTGAGCATCGGACTCGCTCGGCAGGGGATAGCTTCTGCCTGTCTCACCTCTATCGGCGATGACCCGATCGGATCATGGTGCCTCGCGGAATTGGAGAAAAACGGAGTGGAAACCGCCTTCGTCACGAGACAACCACAGACGAAGACCGATCTCTCGGCAATTGTCGTCCTCATGAAATCAGGTGAACGGATTATTTTTCATAACCGCGATGCCAATGAGTTGCTTCGCGTCCGAGAAGAAGATCTCACGCAATCAGAATGGGTATTCGTCTCCGCACTCAATGGTTCGTGGCGAGAAAATCTCACTACCGTCCTCTCTTGCGTGCGAGCGAACGGTATCTCGCTTGCGCTCAATCCTGGTCAGCACAATCTCCGCGAAGATCCAGAGTTGATACTCTCTACATTGCGAGATACGACTCTGCTCTGCCTCAACAAAGACGAAGCGACCGAACTCCTCCTCGCTTCCGAATTCCTCACCGTCACAGAAAAGAAAACTGCGATCAATGATGAAGCGACGCTCATACGCGCGCTCCATAAGGCCGGCGCGAAAATTATTTCTCTCACCGATGGCGCTCGTGGTGCGTGGGCATCGGACGGACATTCAATGTATCACGCCGACATTCTGCCTCATATCACCTCTGTCGATATGACTGGAGCAGGGGATGCATTCGGGAGTGCTTTCTTCGGTGCGCTCCTCGCCGGCCTCCCTCTCGAAACCGCTCTCCGCTACGGCATCGGCAATGGCGCGAGCGTCGTCCAGTACTACGGCGCCATTGAAGGACTCCTCTCGCAGTCTGATCTCGAGATACTGACGAAAGATGTCAAGGTAGAGAAACTCCGGTAAGTACCCTATTTGGAAAAGAGTGAAATTGCCCATTCAAGCGGATGGGTTATTTTCATCCCTCAATATTCCATATTCCATATTCTCTCTTCTTCGTTTCCATGATATAATACAGAAAAATATCATCGTTTCCGGAGTCTATTATGGGAATCTTTTCTTTTCTTACCAAGGGGAGCAAATCACAGTATCACCTCGCCCTCGATATCGGTACCGAAGTGGTGAAGGCGCTTATTTTCGCTGTGGATGAAGAGCATGGTCAAGCGGTCGTACTCGGTGTCGGTCGGGTCGCGCAACGAACCGGCAACATGCAGAGCGGTGCGGTCGCGGATATCAGTGGCGTCATCGAATCATCCCGCGAAGCGATCCAGATTGCCCAGGAGAAAAGCAATGTCCGGAAGATTACGAAGAGTATCATCGGCATCGCAGGAGAACTCGTCAAGGGAACGACGACGACCGTCCACTACGAACGGGTAAATCCGGAAATCCGCATCGGGACGAGCGAACTGAAAACCATCATCGGCAAAGTCCAGGAGAAGGCCTTCGAACGAATCAAACGACAATTGATTTGGGAAACCGGGCAGGAAGGTATCGAAATCAAACTCATCAACGCATCGCTCGTCGATGTCCGCATCGATGGGTATCGGAAGAATAATCCTCTCAATTTCCAGGGACATGATGTCTCGATGAGCGTGTTCAATGCATACGCACCACTCACCAATCTCGGCGCGTTGGAATCCATCGCACAAGAACTTAACTTGCACGAAAACCTCTCCATCGCCGCCGAACCGTATGCGGTCGCCCGTTCCGTCGAAGTAGAAGATATGTCAGATTTCGGTGCCATCTTCATCGATATCGGGGGAGGCACCACCGATATTGCCATCGTAAGGAATGGCGGTCTCGAAGGAACGAAGATGTTCGCTCTCGGTGGTAGAGCCTTTACGAAACGCTTGTGCCAGGAATTTGAATTGACCCTTGAAAAAGCCGAGGAGATGAAAATCGCGTATTCTTTCCGGAGGCTTTCTCCAGAAAATTCAGAAAAGATCGCCACACTCTATGCACAGGATGCACGGGTATGGTTGGGTGGCATAGAAATTTCTCTCTCGGAATTCGCAGAGACGGATGTGCTCCCATCGAGAATCTTTCTCTGTGGCGGGGGATCAGCCCTGCCAGAAATCAAGCAGGCACTCTCCAGCGTCGAATGGACCGATCATCTCCCTTTTTCTCGCCCACCGCAGGTCAGCTTTCTCCAACCCAAGGATATTTCCCGCGTTACCGATCAAACCGGAGAACTGAATAACCCGCAGGACATCACACCGCTCGGACTGGTCAATCTCGTTCTCCTCAATACCGCCGAACACGAGAAGATGCTCTCGGTCATCCTGGAGAGAACCATGCAATCCATTGATACAAACTAGCGTATGGCACAAACATTTTATATCGAAGCCGATGAGGAAATCATCTCTGTCGTAGGACGACTCCGACATACCCGTGATGCGGAAATCGTGCTCGTCGTTCCGAAGCACGCTATTCTCATGCAAAGTATCGTGAGTTTGAAACTCCTCGAGCGAGAAGCGAAGAAAATCGGGAAGGTCATCATGATTGTCAGTCAAGATGAAAACGGGCGAACCCTCGCAGAAAAAGCAGGACTCCTCACAAGGTCGTATCAAGAAGAACAGAGTCGTGGGGAAGGAGAAGAAAACACTGACATGCGCCCAGTCTTCAATGCGCCAGAGCCGACCGTCGAATTTTCAGAACCGAAACTCACTCATGCACTCAAAGCAGAAAATATCGGATCAGAGAGTTTCTTCGCTCTCGAACATGGCGCTCGCTCCAGTATCAATCCACCAATCGCAACAGAAGAAAGGGAACCCCTCATACAACAGTCGGCTCCTCTGCGCATTTCCATTCGAGACAAAAGTCCGAAATTGCAAACCGCACTCAATTCAAAGCAAATAATCGCTACACCGACACCCTCTCAGTCGGCACGGCAACCACTCGGCATGCCTTCTTTCGGACCACCATCACAAATCATTCCAAAACAACAATCTCCGGTCACGACACCGACCTCAAACTCATTCTTCTCCACGCAAGCGGCACTCCCAAAGGCGACGAAATCCGCTCCATCCGCTCCCGTGCAATTACCGGCAACGATTCATGGTCGTATGAAATTCATCATCGCCGGTATCGGTATCATCGTACTTCTCCTCATCGGTGGCGTTTCCTTCTTCCTCTTCACACCCAAGGCCATTATCACCGTCCTCCCGACATATTCGAAAGAACAAAGCGCGTTCGAGTTGAAACTCATATCCGCCGGAATAGATACTGCCCTCACTGAAGCAGACTCATCCACACTCGAAGTCCCGTATCGTCTCATCGAGGACACGGTCGCCGTACCGATCACCATCACGCCGAGCGGTGTCGGGGCGAGCGGTGAACGCAAAGCGCGTGGGAAAGTAGTGATCTACAATGCCTTCAGTGCCGACCCTCAACCGCTCGTCGCGACCACGCGTCTCGAGACCGGGAGCGGAATAATCTTTCGACTCACGGCTGGCGTGACCGTTCCAGGGGTGACGACGATCGCAGGTAAAGAAGAGCCTGGTGCTATCGAAGCGGAAATCGTCGCTGATCAGTCCGGTGATGCGTTTAACATCGCTCCGACCACATTCACAATTCCCGGCTTCAAAGGAAATGCCAAATATGAGAAGTTCTCCGCCAAACTCTTGACACCGACAACTGGCGGATCGAAGGATGGCGCTTCGGGAGACCCGCTCCTCACCATAAGCGACATCGAACAAACAAAGAAGCTCGCAAGAGATACCGCTCTCGAATCGTTCAGGCAGAGCATCGAGGGAACTCTCCAAGACGGAGAAAAGATCGAAGACAATGGTATTGAACTGACCGCAACACAAGAAGAGCCACTCCTCCATGAAGGACTTACAGGAGCATCCCTGCAAACGACATTCCACTATCAGGTCAAAGCGTATATCGTCTCGACAACCGTCGTCGAACGGGCACTCCTGCGCATCCTCAGTACGAGCGAAAAACGCACCACGAGCGCTGGACTCCCACTCCTCCCGAAAACCATCGTCATCGATACACTCGAGCTCATTCCGGACTTCAAACTTGGCGGAGGGAAACTGAAGGCAACTGCCTCCATCATACTCTCGACCGACATACAAACCGAAGCCCTCCAAAACGAACTCCTCGGCAAACAGGCTGACGAACTCCGTCCTATACTCGACAAACACCCCGAAATAGCGAAGATGAACCTCGACCTCCAGCCCAAATTCTTCATCAAATACATCCCGAAAAACAAAGATGCAGTCACGGTCATCGTCGCCGAACCGGAGCAATAAGTAACTGTTCAATATCTCATGTCGCAAATGAAATCTCATCATTTTGAGCGAAAATTTTGAAAAGTGAGGAGGAATACCTTGATATTCCGACGAGATTTTCGAGATTTGCAGCCAAAATGATGGGATTTCAGTCGACAAGCAGAAGAAATATCTTGTTTTTATCTTTGCGGTGAGATATTGAACAGTTACTAAGGCTCTTTACTCTTTCTCTCTTCATTTGTATAATGATTTCTTATGGGAATATTCGGAGGCACACAATCACAAGGGAACAACGCAGATGACCAACGGCATCATGCCGATTTGCAGCGCATGAGCCAAGAGATTCAGATGAAGCAAGATGCCCTCAATAAAAGCACTCGGGAAATCGAAACTCTCCGTACTACTTTCGCGAAGGACATTGCCGAAGAGAAAAAGACTCAGCAACTCCTCACATCTGCCGAAATAGATGCGAAAAAAATGAAAGAAGCTCTCGAGAAGAAAGCCATCGAAATATCCAAGCTAAAAAAAGAGCATGAACGAATAATGGCTGAAATGCGAGAAAAACAGACGGAACTCAAAGAAACCGAGCGTCGCCACATTATAGATGAAGGTGATTTAAAAAAATTACAGAAAGACTATCAGCATCAATCGCACTGACTTTTCACCGATATACCTGTATGACGACAAATGAACTCCGGTCCGCCTATATCGCTTTCTTCGAAGAGAGGGGACATCAGAGGACACCATCCGCTCCACTCGTTCCCGAAAACGACCCAACGACTCTCTTCACCGGATCCGGCATGCAACCGATGCTCCCGTATTTTCTCGGTGAGGTACACCCGCTCGGTCAGCGTATCGTCGATTCACAGAAGTGTTTCCGGACTGGCGATATCGAAGAGGTCGGGGACAACCGTCACACGACCTTTTTCGAGATGCTCGGCAACTGGTCTTTCGGCGATTATTTTAAAGTTGAACAAATCGATTGGATGTGGGAATTCCTCACGAAAGAAATCGGCATCGACCCAGAACGACTCTACTTCACCTGTTTCCGTGGCAATGATGCGCTCGGTGTCCCGCGTGATACGGAATCGGCGAAAAGATGGCAGAAACGATTCGCGGAGAAAAATATCGAGGCGGGTATCATCGACTTCCCCGAACGCGACGGCATGCAAGGCGGACGCATTTTCTATTACGATGAGAAGAAGAATTGGTGGAGTCGGGTCGGAGCACCGGCTGGCATGCCGACAGGGGAGCCGGGCGGACCGGATACCGAGATGTTCTTCGATTTCCATCCGGAACTCGGCGACCAGTGTATTCCTGACACGCCATTTTCCGGCGACTTCTGTCATGTGAACTGTGATTGCGGTCGCTTCATGGAGATCGGCAACAATGTCTTCATGCAATATAAAAAAACTGATTCAGGATTTGAAGAACTTCCGAGTCCGAATGTAGATTTCGGTGGGGGACTCGAACGATTGCTTGCCGCCACCAACAATACTCCAGATGTACTCCGTCTCGATATGTTTGATACCGCGAGGGAGGCACTGGAGCGAATGAGTCGTATCACCTACGGATCGGATGAGAAATCCACCTTCGCAATGCGCGTCATCCTCGATCACCTCCGCGCCGCGTCGTTTCTCATCGGCGATGGCGTTTACCCGTCGAACAAGGATCAGGGATATTTCGTTCGGCGCCTCATCCGTCGCGCCGTCCGATTCGGACTGAATCTGACTATCACCTCAGACTTCACGAAATCCCTCGGCGAGGCCAATATCGCGACCTATGCCGATACCTATCCATCCCTCCTCGAGAAAAAAGAACTCATTCTCTCAGAACTTTCGAAAGAGGAAGCGAAATTCCGGAAGACACTAGAGAATGGATTACGACAACTAGAAAAGTTTCTCGCAAATACGGAAAATCATCTCTACGGTCGAGCTGTATTCCCGAATGAAGAGGTTGCAAAAATGATTTTTGACCTCTACCAAACCTATGGATTCCCAACAGAACTCACTTTCGAAGAACTTCATCAGCGTGGTATTTCATACGATGAGAATAAATTAAAACTGCTCCTCGAAAAACATCGCGACCTTTCCCGCACGGCGAGTGCCGGGAAATTCAAAGGCGGACTCGCGGATCACAGCGAGAAAGTGACTGCTTTTCACACCGCGACCCATCTCATGCTCGCGGGTCTCCGCAAAGAGCTTGGCGAGGGCGTTCATCAGGCCGGATCCAATATCACCGAAGAACGCACGAGGTTCGACTTCACCTATCCGGAAAAAGTTTCTCGGGAAATCCTCGATCGAGTCGAATCCTATGTAAACGAAGCTATCGCGAAGGAGGCTGTCATCAATACCGAAATCATGGACAAAGGCGCCGCGAAAGCCACAGGCGTCGAAGGGAGCTTTTGGGAAAAGTATCCGGAGAAAGTGACCGTATACCGCGTAGAGGCTCCGGACGGAACCATCTATTCGCAGGAGCTCTGCGGTGGTCCACATGTCACGACTACGAAGGATATAGCCACATTCGGGACTTTCAAAATCATCAAGGAAGAAGCCTCATCGGCAGGCGTCCGCAGAATCAAAGCAATATTGCAATAAAATCACAAAGCTCAAAACACAAAAAACCAAACAAAACACAAAGTCAAAAACCTGAAACGAGGAGGCTTGTGTTTTAGATTCTACATTAGATTCTATATGTTTGACAGTTTGAGGGAAATCCCGTACAATGGTTTGGTATATAAATGAATCACTTTTGGCGTATGTTGGCGATTATCCGGACCGGTGGAAAGCAGTACCTCGTCGAAGAGGGGAAGAAATACCAATTTGAGAAACTCGATGGAGAAGTTGATGCCATTTTGTCATTCGAAACTCTCCTGACTTGGGACGGCACGACCGTCGCCTATGGCACGCCTGTCCTTACCAAGACCAAGGTAACTGGCAAGGTTATCGACCAGGCTCGTCATGACAAGGTAACCGGCGTGAAGCATAAAGCGAAGAAGCGCGAGCTCACCCGTTACGGTCATCGCCAGCACTACACCGAAGTCGAGATCACGAAGATCACAGCATAACCTTCCAGGAAATTTAAAACCCTCCAGCTCGGAGGGTTTTTTCATAGAGAGGTGCCTCCGCTTGATCTTGGTTTATGAAAGAGCGGTTGCACCGCTCAAAAAGCGGAACAACCGCTCGCGCTCTATAAAAGTTTTTATTTGCATAAAAAAAACCGGCAGGGGAGAGGATTCTCCACACTGCCAGCACATCAATCCAAGTACTGGGGACCAGTACACTTTCCGCTTGGTGGTATCGTGACCACACGCGCTGCTACCTCTTCGGGCAAAAGTCCATTTTGCCGTAAGAATTGCTCGGCGGAGTCCGGAGATATCAACTCCATCTGTGATGAGCGATGTGGCGCCATCATCCCGATATGAGCGATATTTTCGGCCATTTCATCATCGAGACACATGAGTCTCTCCTTTCGATACCCAATGTTGGTAACCCGCAGGCACTGCCGAAAGATGCGGCACCACGATCTTCTCCGGACGATGTTTCTCATCCCAAATAGGCCGGATTACATCGTTTTCCCGCTCACGACGGGCAAGTTCCTCGGGTGTGAGGAAGCGCGTTCCATCTTCTTGCTGAATCGGTATTCTCATCTCATCCTCCATTCCATTGGCGAATCAACGCTTTACGCTCGGCAACCTTTGCATCGAGAGTCTTCTTCGAAGCAAGTAATATATCAAAATCCGCCCGAGCAATAAGATTTCCCGTACCCCCTTGATCTTTGACGGTCACAACGAACTTACTCTTGCCATCGATGCCATCTATCTGTTTCAGGCAACATTCAAGAACATTTGGTGCCAGGAAGAATCTTTTGACCATGAAATTGGTAATATTTCCCAACACAGAAAACATCCCCGAATCCAAAGATCCAAGACGAAAAACTTCACCAGTCTGCACGATAAAGTGCAAAACAAAAACTTCTGGAAGCCTCCCTCCCGCTACTTGAATCCTTTCATCCTCTTCACTGAGGATACATCTGCTATGAAAGCAATCCTCCCCATCATAAGCCATGTCAATCATGATATCCCTTGGCGTGTAATGGGATAGGAGATTTTCTATGTCCTGACGCTCAAACCCTTTTTTTAACGGCATGTTCCTCTCCTCTCCTGAAAAATTGAATAAAAAAACAGCCTTACAGACTACCTCCTATTATATCACATTTGTGACCTATTGGCAAGTGATGCCGTCAGGGTCACCTCATCGGCGTATTCGATATCGCCACCCGTCGCCAGACCGCGCGCGATGCGACTCACGCGTACGCCCGTCGCGAGCAACTTCGTTTTCAGGTAATACGCCGTCGAGTCACCCTCGGTCGTCGGGTTCATCGCGAGGATCACCTCCTTCACTTCATCGTTCTCGACCCGAGAGATGAGCTCCGGGATGGTCAGACGATTGTCCGACCCGCCCTGCTCCACCAGTCCACCGAGCACATGGTATACGCCCTCATATTTCTCCGTTCGTTCGATGGCGATCACATCGAGTGGCTCTTCGACCACGCAAATCAAAGCATGATCCCGCCGTTCATCCGCGCAGACCGAACAGAGCTCGTCCTCTGCAATATGGAAACAGCGCGAGCAAAAACGAAGCGAATGGAGAGATTCCAATGCCTGCGCGAACGCCTGTATCTCCGCATCGTCTCGTTTGAAGAGGGAGAGCGTGAGTCGCTCTGCCATCTTCGGCCCGATGGAGGGGAGAGAGGAGAAGTGCGCGATGAGATCCTGAAAGGGCTTGGGATAACGCATAGGGAAAAGCACAAAGAATCAAAACACAAAAAACCAAACAAAACACAAACCACAAAGAATCAAAGAGTTTCTCTGTGCTTTCATATTTTGTGTTTTGTTTGGAGTTTTGTGCATCTGTGTTTTGTGTTTTTCAGATTATTCAGGAGAATAATCTGAGTGTGCTCGCTCGAGGTTCTTGAAGGTCGTGGAGTTTTCTTGGAAATAGAGCGAGACCTGACCGACGGGACCATTACGATGTTTGGCGACGATGATATCCACGATATTCTTGTTCGGGGTATCCGCTTTCACGCGGTCTTCACGGTAGAGGAACATCACCACATCCGCGTCCTGTTCGATGGAACCGGATTCACGGAGGTCGGAGAGCTTCGGTCGCTGATCTGGACGGGACTCCACGGCACGGGAGAGCTGCGAGAGCGCGATGATGGGGATATTGAGTTCGCGGGCGAGCTGTTTCAATCCACGGGAGATCTCAGAAATTTCCTGCGTGCGATTCTCACTGCTCCTCGACCGACCCTCCATCAGTTGGAGATAATCGATGATGATGAGCCCGAGATTGTGTTCCGCTTGGAGCCGCCGTGCCATGGTGCGCATCTCCATGATATTGAGCGATCCGGAATCGTCGATGAAGACGGGAGCTTCGGAAAGGACACCGATCGCTTCGCCGATCCGTTGGAAATCGTTGTGCTCGCCCTCGCTCGAGAGCTTGCCCGTACGCAATCGCCAGAGATCGACTCCCGCCTGCGCCGCGATCATACGGTCGATGAGCTGATCGGCACCCATTTCAAGGGAGAAGATACCGACGGGAATCTTCGAGAGCGTGCCAATCTGTCGTGCGATATCGAGCGCGAGTGTCGTCTTCCCGACCGATGGACGGGCAGCGAGGATGATGAGGTCCGACTTCTGGAAACCCGCGAGGAGTTGATCCAGGTCGTGATACCCACTCGGCACGCCTCGCATCGCACCGTCATTCTTGTGCAGTTCATCGATACGATCGAATGCCGACTCGAGAATGGATCGGATCGGGATGAAATCCTGTTTGATGTACTTCTGAGAAACGGCGAACAATTTCTGCTCCGCTTCGTCGAGGACTTTGTGCACATCCTCGCTCTCATCATATCCCATCTCGGCGATGTCAGTCGCGGTCGAGATGAGCCGCCGGAGGAGCGCTTTCTTCTGAACGAGCTTGGCATAGTGAGAGACATTACTCGCAGTCGGGACAGCATTCACGAGAGAAGTGATATACGCCGATCCGCCGACACGGTCGAGCTTACCCCGTTCTTCGAGGATATTGGAGAGGGAGAGTGCGTCGATCGGCTCCCTCTTCTCATACAGCGCGAGAATGGCGTCATAGATGTCATTATGATCCGGCTTGTAGAAATCGCCCGTGCGCAAAGTATCCGCCACTTTGATGATAGCGTCCTTGTCCAGCATGAGAGAGCCGAGCACGGATTGTTCGGCATCAATATTGTGCGGGGGAACGCGGAGATGAGAAGTATCAGCCATACGATGAGAAAGAGACGCTGAGGAATATAAAACGGGCTCTTCCTATTATACGGCAAAACGAAAGCCCGTCCACATTGACGAATGTCTCTAAATAGGCTATATTGACTCTCAATTCTTTAAAATTTTCACTAACCCACAGGAGGGTGCAACATGAACGATGATACGCCAACAGATGTCTTTATCACGAATCTCGAAGGACGCATTGATTCGGGTGAGCTCATTCTGGATGATGAGTTGCTTCAGAAGATAGTGCAGCATCGGCGAGCCGTCTTCAAGCGCTTGTTGATAGCATCGATCAAGGATGTGCCCGATGCTTTCCATAAACTGATCTATCTTTTCAGTGTGGAGGCCGTTTGCGTCGAGCTTCAGCTCATGCCTTTTGCAGATGGCTTGCGCAAAATTGCGGTTGGGGTGATTACCAATAACATCACCACTTTCATTTTTGGCGCTATCAGCTGCGCTGCTATTT
Organism: Candidatus Moraniibacteriota bacterium; assembly: GCA_049289395.1. Taxonomy (GTDB): domain Bacteria; phylum Patescibacteriota; class Minisyncoccia; order Moranbacterales; family UBA1568; genus CAYTED01. The sequence goes on from JBATLQ010000076.1 coordinate 17,400, forward strand.
GTGCCCATGTCATCCATCACTGGTAGGTCTACACTTACAAGGAAAACGACATGCCAACGAAGATAAACACATCAGCGACCGAGCCGGAACCATACCCGACTGCAAGTGATTTCGAGCGACTTTTCAATCGGATTACGCAAGCTCAGACCCTCGTGGATTCCGCCCACGAAGCAAGGTACACTCTCGGCAAGAATGAACAATTCTACCGAGAAGCTAATGCGCGGTACGATCAAGCACATAACACGCTCGAAGTTGCGTATCACCAGCTTGTGATGGCGCAATTTCATCTGCTGTTCAGGAAAATAGGTCAGCTGGAGGCTCGACTCACCAAGATAGCTGACAGCGCGTGCGGACATCCAATCTGAACGAGCCACCAACAAAGCCAGCCACGGGAACTCCCACGGCTGGCCTTTTTTTATGCTCGCACGCGAACAACGGTCGTTCTTTTTTCCCTAATCTCTCTTTCCTCATCTCTCAACTCTTCTTCATTAAAACCACTTCTTCCACCGGAAGATGACGACCGTGATAAGCGCGATGAGGAGCATGATGAGCGTATGAATCCAAAATGCATTCGGACTATTACCGAAGGGGATGGACGCACTCATCGCGAGCATATTGGTATACACGGACATGGGGAGGAGTACCGCGGAGAAAATCGTGAGCACCTTCATGGTGAGGTCGAGCTTGTTCGAGAGGAGCGAATTGTTCGTCGCTTCCAGTGCCTCGATGGTCTCCTTGCTACTCTCGAGGATATTCCAGATGCGGATATTCGTCCCGATGAGATCCTGAAAATACACACGGAGATCATCCGAGATAAATGGGTGGTCATGCGCGATGAGGGATTCCAGTATGGACCTTTGGGGCTTCAGTGTTCGGCGGAAATTGAGGATGTCCCGCTTGGCGACGGAGATCTCGTACACCATCTCTTTCTCCTTCTCGGCGAATACCTGACTCTCGATGAAGTCGAGTTTCTCCGCGACATGATTGAGGCGGGGGAAGCAGGAATTGAGGAGGATTTCGAGAATCGTATAGAGCAAGTGCGCAGGAGTTTTCTCGAGATGATGCCGGCGTTTTCCATCGCTCTTGCGAAGCTCCTCGAAAAACCGCTCGAGCTGATAGATAGACTGTTTGTGTCCCGTGATGAGGTGATCTTTCGTGAGGATGATGTCGAGCTCACCCGGATAAGTCGTACGATGCTCCACATCGAAGAGGGGGGTGTGCACCGAGAGGAAGAGGCAATGATCATACTGCACGACTTTCGCCTGATAGGTCGGCGTCACGAATTCCTCGATGGCGAGCGGGTGCACATTGAAATTCTCCTGCAAATAGAGGATATCGTCTTCTTTCGGATCTTCGAAATCAATCCAGGTGAGCGATTGATGCCTGATTATTTTCATAACACGCTTTTTGTTTGAACTTTTGTTTGCTTCTTTCTCGTGTTTCCATTATACCTGAAATACATTCCTTCGTCATCACTACATACAATTTTGAATTCTTAATTTTGAATTTCGATTGAATGCTGAATGTAAGAATTCAATAATTCTGATTTGATTCGAAATTCGAAATTAGAAATTCATAATTATGCTCAAGCATTCCCTCCTTCTCTTCATCCGTCTCTACCAAAAAACCCTCTCGACTGATCATGGACTGCTCGGCAAGATTTTCGGCGAGCGATGGTGTCGATTCTATCCCAGTTGCAGTGAGTATTCGTATCAGGCTATCGATCACTTCGGCATCCTAAGGGGATCATGGCTCTCGCTGAGGCGAATCGCCCGTTGTCACCCCTGGAACAATGGAGGTATCGACCACATTCCGGAGAAATAGAACCCATTTACAAACAATTGTTTTTTCGCTACACTCTTCATCAATCAGCTTTTTAACAACCAACCAACAAGGAGAAAGCGATGGTCGATATTCTCGGAAGACAGGACCACGGCAGTCAGCCTGGAACCGAAACACCAGAAACGGTTGTTTCGTGTGACAGAAACAACGGGGAGTTTATGGCGCTCAGACATGCTCAGAAGAGCTACCTGCCCTATGCCTGCAATCCGAATTCGCATGGCAATATCGGTCAGTGTCCGCATCAGGAACCCTGCCTCGCATTGCGATTGCATATGCAACAACAAGCTACTGCCGGCATGCCAGGTCATGAGCAGCCACAGTCACTCGGCAAACTCGGAGCCACACTCGTCACGGCAGCCTTCAACGGTTTGCCACGCGGCAATCAACAATTTCAAGGAGGGAACAACCACGGGCAAGAAAAATGGTAACGAAGTAGGGAGGTGATTCGGAAAAATCATACAAGGGGCACTCAGCGACACAGTGCCTCTTTTTTATTTTATATAAGCCACATTTTCACAGTATTAGCACTCGCACTTGACGAGTGCTAAATCATTTTATATAATGAAAATATAAATAAGCATAAGCGGTCGTTCCATTAGTTGGTGAGCATTTCATTTCAGCGGTCGTTCCGCTTTTTGATCCGCCAGCTGGCGGAGTCCGATGAATCCAATCTTTTCTAAGAACTCTAAAAACTCTAAGCTCTCTAGGATCTCTAAGAATATGAACCTCCGACAAAAACAAGTACTCTCGGCGATCGTCGAACTCTACACACAGACCGCAGTACCGGTCGGATCGCAAGCGCTCCTGGAGCACACAGCGATCAAGGTAAGCTCGGCGACCCTGCGGAACGATATGATGGCGCTCGAAAAAGAAGGACTCCTCTACCAGCCACACATTTCCGCCGGACGCATCCCGACCGATGCCGGTTACCGGATGTATGTGGAGGAGATGATGGGGGATACCGATCTCTCGCGCGAAGATCAGCGGAGACTCCAGAAAGAACTCCTCGTGATGAAGGCGAAGCAAGCAAGACTCGGGCGCAGTACGACCAAACTCCTCTCCGCACTCTCCGGCAATCTCGCGGTATCGGGACTCATCGGAGAGGAAGAGAGCTATGACTTCGGGATGAAGGAGCTCATGGAGAAACCGGAATTCCAGGAAATCGATGAGCTCTGCCGGATCGTCGAGACGCTGGACTCGCTCGATGAGAAGCTTGACGGCATCATGGTTCGACTGAAAGATGGCAAGACACATATCTTCATCGGCGATGAGAATCCGATCAAAGAAATCTCCAATTGTTCCATGGTCGTCGCACCGTATGAGAGTAGTGAAGGCAAAGGCATCCTCGCCATCATCGGCCCCAAGCGCATGGACTATGCGAAGAACAAATCCCTCATCGAATATATGAAGAAGCTCCTCAACTCCTCCGGCGCGAAAATGATCCTCCTCGTCACCTCCACCGGATTTATATCAGTCATTTCATGAAGAATATTGAATGTAGAAAAGTGAATATCGATTTTGCAGAGCGGTCGTTCCGCCTGCGGGCGGTGCGTCCGCTATTTGAAGAAATGGGTTAGCATAGAAAAAATTATAAATTGAAAATTATGTCTGACGAAGAAGAGGAAGAAAAAGAACGCCAAAGGAAATTCGAAGAAGCCAAGGCTCGCATGACGAAATCTTCTTAACAAGAAATTAGAGAACTTAGTATTAATAGAATCAAGATATGACAAAAGAAAAAAATGTCTTTGAAATAGCGCAAAGAGCCGTCCTCTATGATCGTTCTTCAAAAAAATTTCTCCTCATGAAGTATAAAGAGGATACAACAT
>JBATLQ010000077.1:0-3652 GCA_049289395.1 Candidatus Moraniibacteriota bacterium
TTCTGATACGCTTCTCTTATTCGCGCCGTGGTTCATCGCCCTCGCCTGTATCTTCGACCTCCTCTGTTTCCGTCGGGGACTGTATCCTGCTTGGTGGAAGCGTCATCATAATAAGTAAAGTATATGAAACCAGTATCACGAAGCCTCGAAAGTATTCCTGGTGTCGGCAAAAGTATCGCACAGGATTTGCGGGACATCGGTATCGATCGACCGAGTTGTCTCAAGGGGAAAAATCCCGAGCGTCTCTATGACAAACTTTGCAAGTTGCGGGGTCAGCATATCGATCGTTGCATGCTGTATGTTTTCCGCTGTGCCGTCTACTTCGTGAATACGAAGGAACATGATCCAGAGAAACTCAAATGGTGGAACTGGAAAGACTAGTAGAGTCTATTCCAAGCCATAAAGAAGTACATTGTATTGACAGAGAATGACTAATTGGATAGTCTGTGCCTGTAGGTGGGGTGTGCATTTTGCGCATCCTTTTTGTTCACGAACAATTGGAGTGCCTCAAGATGGAGAAAAGACGCGTAGCTATTTTTGTCGGCTCGGATGCCGATATCATTGGTCAGACTTGCTCTGGCATTTATTTTCTCATGGATGAAGTACGGCAGGGAACGGTTGAAGACATGGGGGTTCATACCATGAGCGTTCATTGGAATCATCCTGAACTGTACACATTTCTTCGCGATCAGGTCAAGGTTCTTCAGACAGTCGATGTCATTGTTTCTGGCGCCGGATGGGCCGCGCATCTTCCTGGCATGATTGACGCTATCCTGGGCAAGGAGTTTCGGAACAAGATGATTCATGTAATCGGCGTTGCTTTCGAAGACAAGCAAAGCGCCCGTCATACGCTTGCGGCGGAGTTGTCGATTTCCGAGGTACCGAAGACCAGAGTGATTTATGCTGATTCCGAGGGGAATTTCATCGGTGCGGATGGATTTCGGCGAGCGTGCGTACTCGCGGCGATTGGGGACTTGCCTGAACTTGAAATTCCGAGTGAAGAAGAATTCAAGAAACGGGTTTCGAGGAAAAGAACATTTGGCGAGGCGCTTGATTTCATCACTCAGGAATTGCGGAATCGCGCAAATGCCTTGTCTGACAAGACCAAGTAGTTCGGTCATCAGGATTCGGGGTGTCGCGATGCGCATCCCGATTTTTTTTTGCCAAAAATCACAATGTATAAAAAAACAGCCCGATGCTTGTGCAGGGGCTGAGGGTATTTCTCGCGGAGATCAGATTGTCACATCAAACAGCATCGAGAGACCCTGTTGATACAGACCTGATGTCTTCTCGAGAACTTCATCGGGTACTTCGATACCACTGACGAAGAGTACATGATTCGCATCAGTCGGATCGAGATTTCCGATGCCGATGATTTGGGCACCGTCTTTATCGAAGAACGGAGTGACGATAGCATCTCCCCATTCGCGGATGAATTGCTTGTCGAATCCAATGGGGGACTTCGGCGGATTTTTTGCTTGCGCCGCCTTCCAGGCTTCCTCTGGCCAGAATCGACTCGTATCCGGTGTGAAGGCTTCATCGATGACTTCACCGTTCGGGCCGAGCTCGAGTTTCGTATCGGCGATGATGATACCGCGTTTCAAGGCGTAGGCGCTTGCTGCATTGTAGAGGGCGAGCGTTACATTCTCGGGAGTTATCCCGTGTGAAATGCGCACGGACAGATAGTCGACATGTTCGTCGTGCCCCACGGCAGCTTTGGTCGTCGGCGCGAAGATTGCCCTAGGCAATTTGCTCCCGTCATGCATTCCGGGTGGCAACTGGTGTCCGCAAACAATTCCCGATTGCAAATATGCCTTGTAGCCAGTGCCGGTGAGGTATCCGCGAGCGATGCATTCGATGCTCGGGGTGCTCAATCGTTTGGCAACAATGGATCGCGACTGGAGATCGAGATCGGACCAGAGTTTCCGGTGGAGATGTTGATTGATATCCTCTCCGTATGCGAGGAGGTGATGTCCCGCATACTCGTCGGTCGGCAGTATCCCGCGAGTGAGCCATTCCACTGGCATTCTGGTGAGCACCTCTCCCTTTCGGGGAACGAGTCCTTTCAAGACGAAGTCGAAAATGGACAGTCGATCAGTCTTGACAATCAACAAATTGCCGTCGGGGAGGAGAAAGAGCTCTCCCGTTTTTCCTGAGTTGAGATGGGTCAAGCCCGCCTCAGTCAGTTTCTGAATCAGGGCGGTTGCTCTGACTTTTTCCGGTATGTATGCCATGTCGGCGCTCCTTGTTAAATTGCGATTGAGATACAAAAACATGATCGGGTGACCATGTTATGTATTTGGTATATATCAGATTTTTCCTGTACGGTCAATGTGTTCCCTGTTTTTTTATACAACACATAAAAAATGATTTTTCGAATTGAGGATGCTATACTGTCTGTATGATTTACACATTGAATATCGAGAAGGCGATCAAGTTCGCCGGAAAGACGCACAATCACTATCAGGAACAGAAACGGAAGGGAAAGAAGATTCCCTATATTTCGCATCCCTTGACGGCGGGGATTATTTTGGCATTGGCGGGGGCATCGGAGGCCGTCATTGTCGCGGGCATACTTCATGACACCATCGAGGACAGTATCGATGAGAAGAAAGTGACTCCGCAGATGATTGAGGAGCGATTTGGCGAGCAGGTGAGGGACTTGGTGCTCTCGGTGACAGAGATGGATAAGTCGCTCCCGTGGGCAGAGCGCAAAGCCATCGCTCTCTCACACATCGAACATTTTTCAGAGGATTCTGTACTCGTGAAGTCGGCGGATGTGCTCAGTAACGGACGCGAGCTCGTGGATGATCATGGGCGACATGGTCATGAAGTTTTCAGCCGATTCGCCGTTTCGAGGGAAGACACGCTCGCCAATTATACGCGGATCATCGAAGCACTCCTTACTCGTTTCCCGGAGAGCCCTCTTGCCGAGGATTTGCGGATTCTCGCGAAGGCATTGGACGATATTCCTCGCGCATAAAATAATCACCGTTGGAACCACTTGACTTTCTGATTCCTTTCAGTATAATACTCTTTATCGTTTTGTTAACAATTTCCACTAACATATATTGGGAGGTATAGTATCATGCGCGCTACGGTATTTCTTTTTCTCTTCTTCGTTCTTTTTTATCTCCCGCTGTATTTTGCCGGTGTTGCGGGTTGGAGGTTAAGTGGGAATATTCTCCACAAGTATTGGAGTATTTCTATCACTGGAGTGACGAGGTTTGCAAGGGGCGTCTGGGTATCCCTCGGAACGATTGTCGGATTGGTATTCGTCGACTATGATTCCCATGGTTATTTCGTGACCTCTCATCGTCTGTCAGTTTTCCAGTGGTATTTGCTGACAGTCGCCTCCCATGTCATCCTAGGGGGCATGTTGATGTGCCTCCGTGAGTATGTGATTGAAATGACACGGAGAGGAGAGGGGGATTGCCTATAAGATTCACGAAAACTCGTCAAGCTCGCGAGTATAAAGAAGGAGCTTTTTTTCTTGGCTTTTTAAATAAAAAACGAAAAACCCCCAATGCAGGGGCGTGTATGGGTTCCTGAAATAAGAGTGTCGGAAAAATAAATTTCCCTAGTTTCAAAGTGGATCCCATGATTTTCAACGCACCATTCTAGAGGTTTTCATATCTATTATACCATACCC
>JBATLQ010000078.1:0-12769 GCA_049289395.1 Candidatus Moraniibacteriota bacterium
CGCTCGAGAAGCGATGCCTTGGGCGAGGGTCAATCCGTTGCTGGCGAGTGTGCTCCCTCCCTCGAATGAGGTGATGAGGGTGGCTTGTGCTGATCCAATCAGCATCCCCAAAGCGAGGACAAAAAACATTCTGAGACTGTTGCGCATGACTTGGTACTCCTTATTAAGTTGGGAAGGAAGATGCAATCTCTTCAAACAGCGGTTACACCCGCCTAGCCGGCGAGGCTAGCCGCTCAAAAAGCGGAACAACCGTTCGAGCGACCATTGTTTGTAGATTACTTGTACCATAGAGGAAAAGAGGGGTTTTGTCAATATCTGAGGGAGGTGGTAGAATAGAAGGGAAGAGTTTACCCGCACACCAAATATGTTTTATGTGTATGTGTTGAAAAGCAGGAAGGATAATAATTTTTATACTGGCTCTACCAATGATTTGAAAAGGCGATTCGCGGAGCATAATTCTGGAAAAGTATTTTCAACGAAACTCAGAATCCCATTTGACTTGGTATATTATGAGGCATATAAGGATGAATCGGATGCAAGGAAACGCGAGCAAGCTTTAAAGCTCAGAGGACAGGCGATGGCACAATTACGGAAGCGAATTGTAGGAAGTGTGCAGTAATTGAAACATAATTGGTGTGCGGGTGAAGAAACAAAAAAATATATGGTTAAGAAGAAAAAAGGATTTACCTTGGTGGAGCTGATGGTGGTGATGGCGATGACGGCTATTATGCTCGCTGTGACTTTGACATCCCTCAGTGGGGTGAAGGATCGGAAAGCCGTTGAGGGAGAAGCACGGAAGATGGCGGCGACGATTCGTGAAATGCAGAATTATGCTCTGACGGGCAGGCAAATGGGGGTGGGTCAGGTGACTTGTGGTGTCGGGATAGATAGTATCAGTGATACAGATACATCTTATCGGGTTTCGTATGCGTATCGCAGCGGGGCTACCTGTGCTAATTCGCCGACATTTGTATCGCTTTCTACAAATAGTTTATCAAATGGTGTGAAGTTTTTTGTCGGTTCCAGTAATACGACGGATGCTTTTTATTTCAAGGTTCCCCGCGGGAATCTGATGGATAGATCCAGTGTCGCCGTCACAACTGCGCAATTGATCGTGCTTCAGAAAAATACTGCCAGTTATTCTGTCTGCATTTATCCGGTCGGGATAGTGACGGAGACAGAGGGCGTATTGCCGAGTTGTCCGTCGATCTGAAAATAAAACAGTGGAACAACCGCTCGCGTACTATGAAAAGAAAAAAAGGGTTTTCATTTATGGAGGTTATGGTGACCATGTTCGTCGTGTCCGTGGGATTGGTGACGGTTATTGAGTTGTTTTCATCGGGATTCATCAATTCGGCTCTGGATCGGGATCGCATCGTCGCGGCGGGACTGGCACAGGAGGGCGTGGAAATCGTGAAGAATATCCGTGATAACTCTTTGGCAATACCAGGGAATGCTGGATTCGAAAATTTCGGACCGCTCACATCAGGCGGACATGATGATAATCAGTGTGGATTAGATTATACGGATAGAGTTTTTGATAACAGCGGAGGAGGACGCAATTGTTTCTCCAGCGGTAATAATCCAGAGAATAAATTTTCACTGAGCCTTGGTGGCAATGGTTTTCAGGTGGTTGCAACTACACAGAAATGGGCGAGAGTGGTGTATATTTTTTATAATGACAATGATAATATCACTACAACTCCCACATATTTTTTTGATGATTCAGCGGATGTCGTGAGTATCGTTTGGTGGGGTGGGAGCAGTAGTCCTCCATCGAGCGTGCCATCAGGAAATGATAAAACCAAGGTTATTATTGATTCGGGTCTCTCGGGATGCAATGCTTCGACGAAATGTGTCTATGCGCAGATGCATATCGATGCATGGAAACCGTGATGGGGAGAGTGTGGAGAAAAATAGAGAATATGAAAAGAATACAGAAAAAATTGAAGGGGATGAGCCTGCTCGAGGTTATGGTATCGATGGGGATTTTCTCTCTGATGATCGTGACCATAGCGGGAATATTTGGCGCGAGCATATCGAGTTCGCGCACGAATCGGGTGATCGAGCGGAATTTGGAACAAGCGCAATTCGTGATGAACGAGATGGCGAAGGAGTTACGGACGAGTACGGTTGTGGATCCTGGAACAACCGCTACTTTCGCGGCGCCTGTTACGCAGGATTCTATCCGATTCTATGATTATTCGCAGTCAAAGTGCATCAGGTACCGGAAAGATACGGTAAATGGATACTTTGTTATTAAACGCGCAGTGCCGAGCGCGGCAACTGCAGATCCTACTGCGTGCGCGAGTGCGACTATGGATGTGGAGCAGATCATGACGATCGGTGATGTCGTACCGAACTTCCGCGTGGCGACATCTTCAGATGGGGGTGGTAATTCTGCTCTCGCGCGAGTTGGTCGGGTTACTATGGTTTTCGTGGTGAAGGAAAAACCTACGGCTCCGCAGAGTGTCACGATCCAAACCTCGGTGTCCCTGCGAGATTACTCGAAGTCGGGAATTATACACTAAAATGAGAGTTTAGAGATGAGAGGTTAGGAGATGGAGACGAGAGATTGGAGAATAGAGTTGAGGTGAGAGGAGAAGATAATAGAAAAAGACAAAGAAAGGATTTGCAAACAGCCTGCCTGAATCGCTATGGCGAATCGTTGCGGGCGGGCGGTTGCACCGCTCCAAAAGCGGAACAACCGTTCAGAGGGACTTGCCCGCACACCAAATATGTTTTATGTGTATTTGTTGAAAAGTAGGAAGGATAACAATTTTTATACTGGATCAACAAATGATTTGAAAAGACGCTTTATGGAGCATAATTCCGGGAAGGTATTTTCAACAAAATTGAGAATCCCATTTGACCTTATTTATTATGAAGCGTATAAAGATGAGTCTGATGCGAGGAGGCGCGAGCAAGCTTTGAAGTTGAGAGGTCAAGCATTGGCACAGCTACGGAAACGAATTGGAGGAAGCATGCAATAATTTTAAACATAATTGGTGTGCGGGTAAATCGAGATGATGCAAAAATAAGAATAGAAAAATTACGGGCGGAGCTGGATCGGCATCGATATCTGTATCATGTTCTCGATGCGCCGGAGATTTCCGATGAGGCGTATGACTCGCTCTTTCATGAGTTGGTCGCGCTGGAAAAAGAGTTTCCAGATTTCGATTCGGAGACGAGTCCGACTCGGCGGGTGGGGGATGTGCCACTCTCGAAATTTGAGAAGGTACGGCATGCACATCGGCAGTGGTCTTTCGATGATGTTTTTGATTTTGAGGAGCTGAGGAATTGGGATGAGAAGACATCCCGATTTCTACAGAAGTCGGGAATATCAAATATCAAATATCAAATATTAAATAAAATCGAATACTGTTGTGAGCTGAAAATCGATGGGTTGAAGATGGTACTGACATACGAAGGGGGGGTGCTCGTCCGTGCGGCGACGCGGGGCGATGGCGAGATTGGTGAGGATGTCACGCAGAATGTCCGGACCATACAGAGTGTACCACTCGTATTGAATGAGCCGGTGAGCATGACCGTGGTCGGCGAGATTTGGCTCCCCGGGAAAGAATTGGAGCGGATCAATGCGGAACGAATTGTGATGGGCGAAGCGGTATTTGCCAATGCACGCAATGCGGCGGCCGGGACGATCCGACAGCTCGACCCTCGGGTCGCGGCGAGTCGGAGACTGGATTCGTTTATTTATGATATCGATGAGTTGAGAGGTGAGAGATTAGATGAGAGAAAAGAAATTTCAAACAGCGGTCTCCGCCAGCTGGCGGATCAAAAAGCGGAACGACCGCCCTCCAATACAGAACAGCGGAACGACCGTTCTGATATTCCACAGACGCAGGTGGAGGAATTGGAATTGCTCAAGAGATTGGGATTCAAGGTGAATACGGAGTATCGTTTGTGTAAAAATGTGAGTGAGGTAGAGGTATATTATGAGGAATGGAATGCGCGACGGTATGAGCTTCCCTACGGACTTGACGGCATCGTCCTCAAGGTAAATAGTCGGCAGATGCAGGAAGCGCTTGGGTATACCGGGAAGTCTCCACGGTTCGGCATCGCGTATAAATTCCCGGCGGAGGAGGCGACGACGGTGGTGGAGGATATCACCGTACAGGTCGGACGGACGGGCGTGCTCACCCCGGTCGCACATCTAAGGCCCGTGCGAATCGCCGGATCGACCGTGAGTCGGGCGACGCTTCATAATGCGGATGAAATTGCACGGCTCGGTGTCCGGATCGGCGATACGGTGATCCTACGCAAGGCGGGGGATATTATTCCAGAAGTGGTATCGGTGGTGACTGCGCTCCGCAGTGGTGAGGAAAAAGTGTATACATTTCCAACGATTTGTCCGGTGTGTGGGAGTAAAGTTAGTAAGCTGGGAACAGGGAACAGGGAAAAGAAAATAGCGGTCGCACCGCTCCAAAAGCGGAACGACCGCTCTTCTGTGTCAAATAGCGGTCGCACCGCTCCAAAAGCGGAACGACCGTTGATTGAAAGTGTAGCGGCGTATTGTACGAATGAGAATTGCTATGCCATGGAGCGGGAGCGGATCATTCATGCGGTCGGTAGGAAGGGCCTCGATATCGACGGTCTCGGTGAGAAGATCATCGAGCAGTTGATGGATGAAGGATTGGTATCCGACCTCGCTGATATTTTCGAATTGACCATCGGTGACCTCATTCCACTCGAGCGATTTGCCGAGAAGAAGGCGGACAAGATTATTCTCGCGATTGAACAGTCGAAGCGAGTGCGGTTGGATAAGTTCCTCTTCGCATTGGGAATACGACATGTCGGGGAAGAGACGGCGGACTTGATTATGAAGGACATAATCAAGAAATTCCAAATTCCAAATTCCAAATTCCAAATTAAATCCAAAATACAAAATACCAAAATCAAGAATCCGAAAGATATTGGGGAATTATTTTCAGAAATGACGGAGGAGGAATGGATGGCGATCAAGGGAATCGGGGAGAAGAGCGCGGAGAGTATAGCTGAGTGGTTCCAGGACGAGAAACATCAGTTGGTTTTGAGCCGTATGGCGGAACTGGGAGTGGAAATAGTGCTACCGGAATTACAGGAGAATGAGGAGTTCTTATCGTTAACAGGGAAGACCTTCGTCCTGACCGGGGAGCTCGCCTCCTTTACACGGGACGCCGCAAAAAGTATGATAAAGGAGCGGGGCGGAAGCGTCACGGGTTCTGTGAGCAAAAAGACCGATTTCGTCGTCGCGGGAGAGAACCCGGGGAGTAAGCTCGATGTGGCGAAGGAGCTCGGGGTGACGGTGCTGGATGAAACCAAATTTAAGGAATTGATTCGGGCATAGGTCTTTGAAAACACAAAACACAGAACACAAAAATCCAAATAAAACACAAAACAGAAAGCACAAAATTTGTTTGAATGTTTGGAAATCGTGTTTTGAATCATGTGTTTTGTTTGGTCTTTGTGTTTTGATAATTGTGATTTGATAAAACTATGCTCTCTGTTGATGAGGTGAAAAATATCGCGACGCTCGCACGGATCGGGCTTCCGGATGCAGAGGTCGAGAAGTACCGAGGGGATCTCTCGGCGACTTTGGATTTCTTCAAGGAGTTGGAAATGGTGCCGACGGAGGGCGTCTCCCCGATGGGGAATAGTACGGAGAAGTCAGATGCGTTTCGAGAGGATAGAGTGATGTCAGTGAGCGATGATGAGCGATCGGCACTCCTCGCCAATGTTCCGATGACGAAGGATGGATTCGTGAAAGTAAAATCCGTATTTTAATTTCCTACGAATAACGAATTCAGTACAAATATACAAATGTGCTGTTTTCGAGTGGGGTGCGAATTCGTATATTTGTAGGAAGATTTGTAATTTGTAGGTGATATTATGATTCGAGCATTACATGAAAAATTGTTGGCGAAGGAAATAACGGCCGTGGAGTTGGCGGAAGGATATTTCGCGCAGATTGAAGCCCAGAATGGCGAATTGAACGCTTATCTTACTGTGACGCAGGAGTCTGCACTCCGCGATGCTGCGTTTGTGGATGCGAAAATCACGAAGGGAGAGTTGATAGGATTACTCTCTGGCATACCAGGAGCGATTAAAGACAATATCTGTATCACGGGGGTACGGACGACCGCGGCTTCGAAAATCCTCGATAATTTCATCGCACCGTATGATGCGACGGTCATCGATCGTCTGAAAAAAGAAAATGCGATTTTTCTCGGGAAGACGAATCTCGATGAATTCGCGATGGGTGCTTCGACGGAGAACAGCGCGTATGGTCCCGCGCGAAATCCAATTGATACGACGCGCGTGCCGGGTGGATCATCAGGTGGGTCGGCGGTCGCAGTCGCGGGGGATATGGCGGTGTGGGCACTTGGATCGGATACGGGCGGATCGATTCGTCAGCCGGCATCGTTTTGTGGCATCGTCGGATTGAAACCAACCTACGGGCGAGTATCCCGCGCCGGAGTGATCGCGATGGCATCGAGTTTGGATCAAGTCGGGCCATTGACGAAGACCGTGGAGGATGCGGCGATCGTTCTTTCAGCCATCTCTGGTTTCGATATTCACGATGCGACGACGGGGGAGAGCGAGGCGAAAGACTACACACAATATCTCGATGGAAATGTCTCGGGACTCCGTATCGGCATCCCGAAAGAGTACTTCACCGATGTGCTCGATACGCGTGTTCGCGGGGTCGCAGAGAAAGCGATAGAACAATTTCGTTCGCTCGGGGCGGAAATCGTGCCGATATCTCTTCCACTCTCGGAGTATGCACTCGCGGTCTACTATCTCGTGATGCCGTGCGAAGTGAGTTCCAATCTCGCTCGTTACGATGGTATCCGCTTCGGACTCTCCATCAACGATGCAGAGGATTCCATTCCAGGGACGAGTGGACTTCTCGAGACCTATCTCGACACCAGGCGACACGGATTCGGCGCCGAGGTGAAACGGCGCGTCATGCTCGGCACCTATGCGCTGTCCGCTGGGTACTATGATGCGTATTACAAGAAAGCTCAGCAGGTGAGGAGGCTCATTCGAGAGGATTTCAAAGCGGCTTTTGAAACGGTTGATTTTATTTTCTCTCCGACTGCACCCGAGGTCGCCTTCAAAATTGGAGACAAGTCCGATGACCCACTCAAGATGTATCTCTCGGATGTGTATACGGTCACCGCAAATCTCGTCGGTGTGCCGGCGATATCTTTTCCCATCGGGACTCTCGAAACAGAGGGCAGGAATCTTCCCCTCGGCGGCCAACTCATGGGAAAGTGGTATGATGAAGAAGGTGTATTGCGAATGGCAGATGCTTTCGAGAAAATGAACAAACAATAATTTGAATACCATGGATCCAAGTTACGGCATCGACCTCTCGGGGTTGTGGAATATCTTCCTCGATATACCGGGGTGGTGGCATACGGTCGAGGGACTTGCTCTCATCCGAACGGTGAAGTTCCTCCTCTTCATCTATATCGTGGTGCTCTTCATCGATGTGGCGCTCCTCCTCTCGTTTCGCGGGGTGACGCGGGATCTGCGGGTGAACCTCCTCGGTACGGATCAACGGCCTCTTTTCTCTGGTCGTGCGAGGCAGACGGGACGGCGGTGGGAGAAGATCTTCGCACGACTCTCGAGTGGTGACGCGTCACAGTATCAGTTGGCGGTTCTCGAGGCGGACGCTCTCGCTGATACGGTTATGGCTGCTTCGAGGTGGGCGGGTACCAATCTCGGCGAACGGATGGCATCGGTACCATCGGGTCAGATAGAATCGATCGAGTCGCTCCGTCTGGCACATGCGGTGAGAAATCAGATCGTGAATGATGCGACATTCGCTATCGATCATGAAGGGGCAGAGCGGGTACTGGGATTGTACGCGCAGTTTCTCGAGGAAATGGAATTGTTGTAGTAGGACTTTTCATTCAACGCCTGCCTGCCGGTAGGCAGGGTCGTTCCGCTTTTGGAGCGGCCAGCCTCGCCGGCTAGGCGGGTGCGTTCGCTGAATGAAAGTACGATTTAATTTTATTTTTAAGGAAAAACATATGGATAAGCGTGAATTTGAGGGGTTGTTGGAAGAGTATAAGAAACTTCGAGAAAAAGAACGAGTGAAACTCCTCGATATGCGAAAAGAATTCGAGAAAGAATATGCTTATGAACAGGCAAGCTATCAGCGGGAATACGAGCATATGGAGGAGAAACTGCAGGATGCTTTGGAGAAATTGCCAGTGAAGGAGGCGTAGATTTTTGTTAGATTGATCCGCACACCAATTATACGCAGCGCTAAAAGCGCAAAGTATTGTATAGGATCGTAGTGGGATTTCTCGTACAGAGTTCGTTTTTGCAGTAGAGAAGTTTCTTAAAGCGTATATTTGGTGTGCGGATTGACAGGTACCTCGGAAACTGGTACATTTTCTCTGTAGCCCTCGGGGCTTTTTTTAAACCGGAAAAATTGGTCATTGAGTCTTATGGGAGCCATTCTTTCATTTTTGCGGGAAGCGAAGGCGGAACTGATCAAGGTGAGTTGGCCGGATCGGAAAATGGTACTCCAGTATACGATTATCGTGATTATCCTCTCCCTCTCGGTAGCGATTTTCCTCGGAGCGCTGGATTCGTTGTTCAGTTTTCTCGTGCAGAAGTATCTCCTGAAGTCATAAGATACTTTTTTCGTAAGTATAATTTTTGCAAAATAATATGGCCAAGCAAAGTCAGCATCACGGTCGCGCCTGGTATGTACTCCATACCTATTCGGGATATGAGGATAATGTGTCCCGCAACCTGAAGCAGAGAATCGAGTCGATGGATATGCAGGATCTCATCTTCGATGTGATGGTGCCGAAGGAGAAGAAGATCAAGATCAAGGGTGGGAAGCGCGTGACCGTTGAGGAGCGCATCTATCCCGGGTATGTCCTCGTCGATATGGTGGTGACGGATGCCTCATGGTATGTCGTCCGCAATACGCCGAATGTGACGGGATTCATCGGCCTCGGTACGACGCCGACCCCGGTCGATTCACGGGAAATCGATGGGCTGAAGAAGCGAATGGGTACCGATGAGCCGAAGTATAAGATCGATGTGAAGATAGGCGATGCAGTGCAGATTATGGATGGACCGTTCAAGGAATTCGAAGGCAAGATCCAGGAAGTGGATGATGAGAAGGGGAAGGTGAAGGTGCTCGTATCCCTCTTCGGGCGCGAGACGCCGGTGGAACTCGACTTCCTCCAGATTCGGAAAATGTAATTTTTTTAGAAATATCAAATTCAAAATATCAAATATCAAGTAAATCCTCACTTTTAAAATTCCAAATTTCGAAACGACGAGTTTGATTTATTGGGATTTAAGATTTGGAAATTATTTGGAATTTGGTATTTGGAATTTACATGATTATGGCAAAGGCAATAAAGACGGTAATCAAATTGCAGATTCAGGGTGGCAAGGCAAATCCAGCTCCACCAGTCGGACCGGCACTCGGACAGCATGGACTCAATATCCAGGACTTCTGTTCAAGGTTCAATGAGCAGACGAGGGATCGTATGGGAGATGTCATCCCGGCGGAGATCACGGTATTCGAAGATCGGACATTCTCGTTCATCTTGAAAACTCCCCCCGCCGCGGAGCTCTTGAAGAAGGCTGCCAAGGTAGCAAAGGGTGCCGCGAATCCATTGAAGGATAAGGTGGGCACGGTGACAAAGGCGCAGGTGAAAGAAATCGCCGAGGCGAAGATGGAAGACCTCAATGCGAATGATGTGGAGGCTGCGATGAATATCGTCATGGGAACCGCCCGTTCGATGGGAATTAAAATCACAGAATAATTTCCAATTTTTAATTGCGGGAGGACTTCGGTTCGCTATTACCGCGAAAATACTATGAAACACGGGAAAAACTATCGTACACTCGCCGATAAGCTCGATACGAATATGCTCTATTCGTTCGAAGAGGCAGTGGTACTGATGCAGGGAAAGACGAAGGCGAAATTCGACGAGTCGGTGGAAATCCATGTCCGCCTGAATACGAATCCGAAGAAAAATGATGAGCAGGTTCGTGCGACGGTTATCCTCCCACATGGGACAGGGCGATCGAAGAAAGTCGCCGTGGTGACGACGACCAAGGAGAAGGAAGCGAGGGACGCGGGTGCGGATATCGTCGGTGGTGACGATGTGATCGCTGATATCAAGGCGGGGAAAATCGTCCCAGGTGTTCATTTTGATGCGCTCATCGCGACTCCGGAAATGATGCCAAAACTCGCGCCAGTCGCGAAAATTCTCGGGCCGAAGGGTATGATGCCGAGTCCGAAGACCGAGACGGTGACACCGAAAATCGGGGAGACAGTGGAAGCGATGAAGAAGGGAAAGAAAGTCTCCTATAAGAATGATGATAGTGCGAACTTGCATCAGTCCATCGGCAAACTCTCTTTCACCCCGGAACAATTGAAGACGAACTTCGATACTTTCGTCGAGTCCGTACAGAAGGCCAAGCCGGAAAATTACAAGGGGAAGATGGTTGCGAGCATGACCGTGTGCTCCACTATGGGGCCGAGCATGAAACTCGTGATATAACTTTTTCTTTTGATGCATTTCTTCGTTCCCATCTCCGGTACTCGACACCGTACTCTTATCAGTACGGCTTACTCCGTTCCTCGATGGCGCTTCGAACTGCATTCAAAAGGAAAAAATTATATATAATTTTCTACTGACATAAACGATGGAAGAAAGTAAAAGAATGGTCATCGGTCTCGTCGGTGAGACGGGATCTGGGAAGGATACGGTCGCTCGTTATTTGAAGACTCGGTATGCGGCGCATCTCCTCCGATTTGCCGACCCGATTAAGGAGACGCTTTCCCTCTACTTCGAACGATTCTCGAAGGATGATCAGCAGTGGCTCGCCATGCTCCTCAAGGAGCGATTCGGGAAGGATATCCTGGGGAAGGCATTGCGACCCCATATAGATGCCGCAGAAGGGTTGGTATCGATCAATGGACTTCGTTTCCCCGAGGATTTTGATTTCGTGAAGACATTTTCTCCGAGTTTCATCCTCTATGTGACAGCACCACAGAAACTCCGTTGGGAACGCGCCCATATGCGGGGAGAGAAGAGTGATGATCAGGAGGATTTCGATTATTTTCAGAAATTGGAACTCGTCCCGACGGAGGTGCATATTCCGGAAATCGGGGCACAGGCGGACTTCACCATCGTGAACGACCAGGGACTGACCGAGCTCCTCGCCGCGACCGATGCCGTGATGGAGAAGATATTGAAATCATAGAGAGAACCCGCTCCGAAATACATCGGAGCAGTTTTTTTGTTTGACAATTTTGAAAATTATGTTCAAAAATCGCTTTGTCAAGGGAAAAAAAAGTGATACAATAGGAGTGCTTAAACATTTGAATGCACGGATATGATTCTCTCGGATCGTGATATTTTGAAGGAACTGAAGACAGGCGAAATAGTCATCAAACCATTCAAGAAAGCATGCGTACAACCGGCGAGTTATGATGTGCATCTTGGTCGGACATTTCTTATTTTTAATGTGAATCAGAACTTCGTCATCGATCCGAAAGTTCCTTCGAGGAATCTCATGAAGGAAATCGAGATCGGGAATGATGAGGCGTTTATCCTCCATCCAGGTGAATTTGCCCTCGGGATGCTGGTCGAAGAGACAGGGGTTTCGGATAAATTGGTCGGACGCCTCGAGGGTAAGAGCTCCCTCGGTCGTCTCGGCCTCATCATCCATACGACAGCAGGATTTCTCGATGCGGGGAATTGTCTTCGCATGACACTCGAACTGTTCAACGCGGGACGCATCCCCATCAAGCTCTATTACAATATGCCGATTGGTCAGATGGCGTTCGAATACCTCTCGTCGCCGTGTCTCCGGCCGTACGGATCCGCGGGGTTGAATAGCAAATACAAGGGTGATAGCAAGCCAGTCGCCTCGAAGATGCACCTCAATTTCGGAAAGAAATAACACTCTGAATTTTATGGCAAAGATTTTTTTGTACGATGAGTATGGTCCGGAAGATGTCGCGATGATGCAGGCGCTGTATTCTCGGAGTCCGAAGAGCGTCGAGGAACATGCGAATAAAGTGAAAGAGAGTGGATCCGGAAAGTTCATGGCGAGCTTCTATGTGGGCTATGGGCATCAGAGTATTGCTGACTGCGGGAGTACCACGCTTTTTATGGAGGGGGTCAGTATGCTTTGTGACAAGGCTATCCAGGATTGGCCGCTCTATTCCGGACAAGAAACGAGTACGCGGTATATCGATATGAGTAAACAGTCATTGATCGACCCGATTCATACCAAAGCATCAAAAGATATACTGAAACGATGGATGGATTTTTACATTTCTTCGGGACCGGTTGTGGAGGGGTTTCTCGTGGAGAAATATCCTCGAAAGGAAGATGAAAATGAAAAAGTCTATGAAAAGGCGATCAAGGCGCGGTCTTTTGATATTCTGCGGGGATTTTTGCCAGCCGGCATCACCACCCAACTTTCTTGGCATACGAATCTGCGACAGGCATGGGATAAGATTTCACTTCTTAGGCATCATCCATTGAAAGAGGTGCGTGATGTTGCTGAGGGTATATGGAAGAAATTGAAAGACCGGTACCCGCATAGTTTCAGTCATCAGCTCTATGATGCGCAGGAGGAATACAGGGGAGAAATATTGAAAAAGCACACATACTTCAATCCGAAGAAGTTTTCAAAGAAATTTTCGTCGACACACACGATAGCGCCAAGAGCACTTGTTTCATACAGGGAAATTCTCACGAAG
>JBATLQ010000079.1:0-7247 GCA_049289395.1 Candidatus Moraniibacteriota bacterium
GAGCTACTTGAGTAGTGGTCTGCGGGGTTGGGCTAGCTGCTTCCTGAGCTTGTGGCTGAGGGGTTGTTTCGGATTTATTATCACCATAGAAGACGGCTGCTACGATAACTACTCCAAGGATAGCAAGACCTTTCTTGGGTCGTTCCCAATTAGTTTTTTCCCAGATGTACCAAATCGCGAAAATTGGCCAAATGGCCAAAGCGATGAGGATGCCCCACCATTTCTTATACCAAACCTTTTTCTGGCCGTTTTGTGCCTCGCCAGCGGGCTGCTGATTGTTCTCCATAAACCTTGGACGGTTTTATTGATTAGTCCCTCGAATTGGGTGTTAGCTGGTCGGAAAACACAAAGCCCCCCGCCAGCCACGCGACCTTTCGGCCGCACATATCCCTTTCGAGATACGACCGTCCAAGGCTTGGCTGAACGAGGGGTTCAGTGCCTTGGACGGATTTATCACCATACCTACCAGAAAACTCTGCTAGGGTTAGGCAATCAAATTGTGATTTTATTATAAGCCTCTTCTCCTAAAATGTAAAACTTTGTATAGATTTGACTGTCTAACGAATTAGACACATTCCAGAGTAATACTTAGGAAATAAAATGTTTTTGAACTGGAAAAACGAAAAGCCGCTTAGATAGCGGCTTGGTCAGTAAGTTTGTATGAAGTTTAGAAGAGAGTGCTTTGAGTAGAGTTTTCGATGCCGAATTGGCTAAGGTAAAATGAGTGAAATTTGCTGGCGGTCAGATTTTCAAGTTCAGAAAGGTTGATATTCGCTGTGATTTTTTTTGAGATTTTCAGGTGATTATAGTATGTTTGTCTACTTTTGAAAGTTTCCAGATAGAACCCCTTTAGACCCTTTGTTCCACCAAAGCGCTGAATTTTCTCAGCCATATCTCTTACCCACAACTTCGTCGTATGGTGCTTGATATATTTGTCGAGAAGTTTTTCGATGACATTCGCCTGCAGAGTACTGAGAAAGACAAAATTAGCTAGGGGGTGATTGAAAACCCGCTCGACCTCATTTTTCAACAAGTCCGCCCATATATCATCGCGGAACATATTTCCAAAAGTAGGCTCGCCTTGTATATACGGCTTGAGCCTTTTTTTTATCGCGCTTGTGTCTTTGAGAGTGAGTTCTGTTCGTAAAATTTCGCAAATCCACAAATCTCTTTCTTTGGAAATTTTAGACGCTTCAACAAGCCTGTGTTCTTCTGGGGTGATGGCGTTATTGTGTATTTCCCTGAGCTTGTCATAAAGCTTGAATGTAGATGACTTCGAATTGAAGTAGAGTTCTGAGCCGCCTTTCTCAAATTTTCGAATATAACAATCTGAACGAAAGCGGTCATCAAACGGGGAGAAGGCTATTATGGCTTGCGAGCAAGTAGCGACTTCGGTGATGTCGATATTTTTTCCAAAGGATACGGCTGTTGGTATAGTCCCGAGTATCTGCTGTTTGAAAAGTCGTATTCCAATAGTGGAACAAAACTCTTGGATTTTCTGAGCTGCCAAATCTCGATGTTCACTTTTTGGTTCTATGGCACTTGTGCCGAACAGAAGCTTTGGAATAGACAACTCGATGGCAAAGTAGGTAATAGACGGGTCAACAAAATCGGTTTCCAGCCAATACTTTGGCACATAGACACCATTTCTCTGTTGAGTTTTTCGCCAGGCATTGCTGGTATAGGCGGAGCGCGAACTGTTCGTTGGCGTCATCTTCCCGAGTTTTCTCTGTGGTATTTGCTCACTGAAATAAAGCTCGCGGTATTCTTGAGCTATCAAATTCCAATCATATCGAAATTTCAACCTGGCAGTGTCCATTTTTGAGGAATTTTTCAAGAAAAAGCTAAGCCACCGTCTTGGGGTTGTCAGGAAAATTCCTCGATAAACCCGACGCCAAGACGATGGCTTCGCTCTTCCTTTCGACACTATTTGTTTCAGGTGAATTACTTCGAGCTTCCCAATAGCCAAAGAAAAAACTAGCTACTTGCTCGGCAATCGCTTCCTTTTCTGTTTTGGTTAGTTCGGGCTTGGGATTTTTTCCCATAACAAAACGGCGGACTGGTCTATCCGCCGTTTGTGCAGGGTTTTTGGAAATCAAAAAGGGCTGGACAAACAACCGAATAAATCAGTATGTTCGTCTAGCCCTTCTCGTCTAGCTCAAGGTAGCCTCACGGACTACAATGGATTTTCAATACTTCAATGGTACGCTTTCTATAAAAAAAGTCAATCACACCTAAAACCATCCTTTTTCAATAATTTCATAGTTCAAAGCCCCACATTCGCACTGCGTGTAGACAATAGCTTTTCCAAAGTGTAGTTTCACTTTTGTAACAGTGTCGAAACTACTTATTTTTGGCTTCTTGTTGGTATTGAATGGCTTGTTCACCATCTCGTCCCCATCCACATATTTGTAAAAAGGTTTTTTGCATTTATAACATTTGGAGGCTACTCCGTTGCGCTCCACAATTTTCTTCTTGCAGAAAGAACAATACTTCTCTCTGATGTTTTTTACTCGCATTTCACGATTACATTCCTGACAGTTCCTGAGCTTCCATTTGCCAGCTCTACCGTCGAAGATGTCTTCAGGGTCAAGAATGTCTGAGCCGACCGCATCGCGATAAAAGAAAGTGAGTATTTCCGCTAAAATATAAAAGTCGTGAGCCAACAAAGTCTCCTTTTCAATGAGTTTGAATTTATCGTTATCCGCCAGTCTTATTGTTCGAATGAACGGATACCATTTTGCCATCGGGTCTAGGTTATACCCTAAAAGAAAAATAGTGTCCCTGTATTCTATCAATTCTTTCCCATCGAACTTGAAATCCTTGAGGTATTTTTTTGGCCTATATTTTTTTAGGGCGTCGTAAAAAATTTCAGTAAATTTAGAAGAATAGACCTTTGCCTGTTCCTGAGTTAGTTTGAACGGAGGAAGGATGCCTGAAGTCAAAAAACTATAAATTTTGTGATGGTAGAAATATCTGACTTGGTAGAGCAGTGGCAAAACCTTTTCAATGCCTTGAAGGGATGCTTTTATCTCAGCCACTCGACCATCAATTTCTTTGTAGGGGTTTTGAGCTTTATTGAAAATAATCGCTACCAAAGGAATTTGAAAGGTGTCGTAAAGACGTTCCCCGTCGATTTCCAGAACGGGATGAAGCAAGGAATGCTTTTGGTATTCCTTGAGGAAGCGGGCATCAATATTGAGGTTCCGTTTCTGACATTCACCGATGAAACGGCGCTCGCTTCGTAAATAATGTGTTTCGAGTAGGGAGGAGTTTTTGTGCATAGTCTTACGAAAAAAGACCGATAAATTCGGTCTTTTTACAGAAATCTTCGCTGGGGTGGCTAGAGAGAATTGAACTCTCGTTCACGGTACCACAAACCGTTGTCTTACCACTAGACGATAGCCACCCCACCAAAGACTTCAACTCAAACCGACGAGGCTGCACTAAATTTTTCTAGACTTATTTCCTATCATATTTTCTCTACTATTTCTATTTCAAGCCATATTTTCAGGGGTGGAAAGTGGTTGGTCAATCGGAATCGAACCCTGATTCATGGTACCACAAACCATTGTCCTACCATTGAACGATAGTCACCCCTCTGTTCGCTTTTTTTAAACTCGTACCACAATCCGCCAGCTGGCGGACCTACCATTGCCTGCCCGCCTTGGGAGGGAACGATAGTCACCATGATATATACCTTTCCAACCAAGTGCCCTCGGTTGGAATCGGACCAACATCAACGGCTTAGAAGTCCGCGGCTCTATCCATTGAGCTACAAGGGCGTTTCTTGTGGGCGCAGAGGGATTCGAACCCCCGACCGTTGGCTTAAGAGGCCACTGCTCTACCAACTGAGCTATGCGCCCAACGATACTATTCTTCCGACACAAACAAAATATCCCTTTTGAAGGATAGCAAAAGAATACCAAGAAAATGAATTGAAGTCAATGGAGATTTATCTTGTATTTGTTTGACAAAACCTTGTTTTTTCTTTTCAGAGGACTATACTGAAGGAGTAGAGCTACTAAAGTTATAATTAGTAAGAATAAGAATATGATGGGCAAGAAATGTATGCCGATGCAACATGGTCCGAGGATATTCCTCTCGCTTTTGTTCATCGTTGGCGGATACGGGTTTCTGACGAACTTCTCGGATACCTCGGGAATGGTGTTTGCAGGACTCTCACCTTGGGGGCTCGGCGGTATCGCTGTAGTCGCGACGATCATCGCGATTGTGCTCAAGCTTGGCGGAGGACTCATGCTCATCGCGAACTATCGGACGAGCACTGCGGCATGGATGCTCATCGTTTTCACCACTTTGGCGACGCTCATGTTCCACATGCATTGGGGTGGCGATAGTGGCCAGATGCAGATGACACAGTTTTTCAAGAACCTTGCGATTATCGGCGGGCTTTTGATGTTCGCTTGCTGTCCTTGCTCCACTTGTCAGGAGGCATGCAAGGAAGGTTGTAAAGAAGGTGATTCCTGCTGTGGCGGGGGGCACTGCGAGACGAAATAATTTCCTTCTCAACTTTTTATGAAAAACACCTCGATTTTCTTGGGGTGTTTTTTTATGTCATCACGGGCTTGACCCGGAATCCAGAATTTTCTTTCCTGCTCCCCTTTTAGAAAAGGGGAGCTGTCATGTCTTCGTGACTGAGGGGTTATTTGAAATATCTTTCTTCATACTTTTCTTTGTCCGCAAAGAAAAGTATCCAAAGAAATTCTCTCCTGCGAACGAATCGAGAAATTCGGGCTTACCGTACGGAAGCTCCTCAGAGGCGTTTCACTTCCTCCTATGAGGAGCTTCTCTCCTTTGTAGTAAGCCTCGAATTTCTCACGATTCTTATCGCGCGGAGACCTCAATACAAAGCGAGAGGATATGGAGTAGTGCGAGCGGTCGTTCCGCCTTTTGAGGGGTATTTCATTTTAACGGTTGTTCCGCTTTTGGAGCGGTGCAACCGCTGAAATGAAATACCTACACAACCCTTGTTTTGAAAACAGAAGCAGAACGGGCGCCCCTTTACGCTACGGGATTCAGCGGACACACCGCTCCAAAAGCGGAGTGACCATTGAATTCTCTACTCCAGCTAGTGTGCTTTCTTATACTCCGTCCATTGTTTCGCCGACCAGTCATCGGGCTTCGTCGTGAAGACGGGCTCTTGACCGGGGTGGGGGAAGAGGGATGCGGGAGCGTACTTACTCTTGAACTCACTCTGATGGAGGGGGGTGCCGGAGGCAGTGGTCACTTTCTGCGAGAGGGTGGTGCGGAGTCCACCATTGTCGAGTCGTTCGACGATATGCGGACCATCTATCTCAGTTTTCCGTCCGTCGGAAGTACCATAGAATTGAAAGATGAATTTCGTCCCTTCTATTTTCCCCTGGATGAGAATATGTCCCGGGGTGTCGTTTCTAAATTTCAGGTCGGGCTTCGGGATGTAAATGGTGGCATCCATGCCAATCGGTTTGTAATACTGCACGGCATAGGCATGATTGCGTCGCTCGGTGATGGGGAGCCCGCTGTAGAGGGCGGCGCGGAACATCGTGGAGGATACCTGACAGATGCCACCACCGAATTCGGGGATGGTCTCGTTATTCTTGATGACGAGTTCGGGGAGGTAGCCGTGTTCGCCATCCACCTCTCCCAAGTGTTCGACGAAAGAAAACTCTTCGCCCGGTTTGATAAGGAGTCCATGGAATTGTTCCATGCCCCGGGTGAAATTATGCACGCGGTTTTTCGGAGAGCCTTTGAAATCGGTCGTGCCCTCGCCGATGAGGCCCTCGATACCGAGGGATGCAGGGTCGCCCGAAGTGATGTCAGGCAGGATCGGTCGTACCGTGAGCTCTATGGTTCGATCCCGTGCATCGGAGAATTCCGTGAGAGCAGTCGCGATGTTCTGTGTACTCTGATCGATGTCGAGGGATTGACCATTCCTCCCGAGGGCGAAGAGTTTCACACGACTATCTTCGGTGGTGAAGGAGGGGTCGATGGCGGGCGTATCGATGGATGGAGCGAGTGTTCGGAGATATGCTTCGATAGCATTCGTATCAGGTTTCGCTTGAAAGGATTGTATCATGGAGCTCCGTGCTTTCCGCGAGAGGGCGATGGTACAGTAGAGTATATTTCCCCCAGGACAATATCTCATATTTTCGATCTCGGATCGATGGGATGAGAGCGGAGAGAGCGCTGTATCGTAGCGGACGAAATGGGCGAGAGTATTTTTCTCCACGGGTATGGTCTGCTCGGTCGTTTTAAGCGTGAGAGAGGTGGGGCTGAAGGATGCATGAGTCACTTCTGTGAACATGAAAAAAGCCGAGAGGAATATTCCGGAGGCAATCGGAAGGTAATGGGTATGTCGGTGATCAATCATAGCGAGCAGTTACGAAACAAGAAGCCGACCCAAGGAAAAGAGGTCGGCCTCGAAGCGTCTGAATCCGTAACGAGAATTATTTAGAAACCCCTGACCTGGATTTTCTTCACCTTGGTTGTGTCGGCTTTCGGAAGTCGGATAGTGAGGATGCCGTTTTTGAGCGAGGCATCGACTTTATCGGGGATGACATCCACTGGGAGGAGGACGGAACGAGAGAATGATCCCCAATAGCATTCCTGGTAGTAGTAGTTCCCATTCTCGACGACTTCTTCGTTTTTGCGATCGCCTTTGACGGTGACCATGTCATTGTTGATAGTGACATCAAGATCTTCGGGCTTAACTCCGGCGATGGTCGATTTGATCACGATGTCACTTTCGGTTTGATAGACATCGATGGTGAGCTGACCCTCTCCGTCGCTCTCGTTTTGATTGGAAGCGGATGGCATGGTCGGAGCAAACCAGCTTTCGCTCGAGCGAGATTCTTCTTGAGGGTGGTTGCGGGTAACGAGCTCAGTTTCCTCGGTCTCGGAATAGACGGAAATGGGTTCATGGGAGAGCATCTGTTCATCGAGCTTTTTGGCTCCGGTGAGGCGTTCGAAGAAGGATGATTTTTCTTTGGTAATCATAGTATTGCGATTAAGCGGATTTCTTTTTCATTATAGAGGAGAGGAGACAGTTCGGCAAGTATGTGTTCGTGTGCGTTTCAGCATCGATTATTGCATGAATATGAAGAAGTTATACAGTGCGTGGATGGAAAAGGAAAAAATGCAGAGTGAAAAAGTGGAGAGAGGCCTCCTCCTCATGAGGAAAAGGATGGCACTCGCGAGGAAGAATGCGGAGATGAGGTGGATACTAAGCGTACCCATGAGAGTGAAGG
>JBATLQ010000080.1:0-6368 GCA_049289395.1 Candidatus Moraniibacteriota bacterium
AAAGTCCGCGAAGTGAAGGCTGATCTCGGCATCTGTTATGATGGCGACGCGGATCGTGTCGGCTTCGTCGATGAGACGGGCGAGATTATTCCCATGGATCTCATGACCGGACTCCTCGGGAAGAGTATTCTCGAAAAGAATCCCGGGGCGACGATACTCTATGATCTCCGCTCTTCCCGCGCGGTGAAAGAAGTGATCGAAGAGGCAGGCGGTATCGCACATGAGTGCCGTGTCGGACATGCTAATATAAAGAAGCAGATGCGTGAGGACAGCGCCATCTTCGCTGGCGAACTCTCCGGTCATTATTATTTCAAAGAAAACTCCTACGCCGAGTCGAGTACCCTCGCCGCCATCTTCCTCCTCAATCTCATGGCGAAAACGGGAAAGAAAATTTCCGAACTCGTCCTTGACCTCCGTCGCTACGCCCATTCGGGAGAGATCAATAGCGAAGTGAAAGACAAAGATGCCGTCATCACGAGACTGAAAGAACACTATGCGGATGGCATCATCACCGAACTCGACGGCGTGAAGATCGATTATCCTACTTGGTGGTTCAATGTCCGCCCGTCCAATACCGAACCCGTACTCCGGCTCAACCTCGAAACGAAAACAAAGGAAGAAATGGAAGAGAAACAAGCCGAACTCCTCGCGATTATCCGGGGGTAATACATTATAATTTTGAATTTCCAATTTTGAATTTTGATTCAATTTTTAATGTTAAAATACCCAAAAACACAGACTACTACTTGACGGGCATTCATTGAAGATTTATACTGTCTTTAATGAATATGAAACGATTGCAGAAATTCAAAAAGTTAGTTTCAAGAAACGGATAAAAACCGCCCATTGGGTGGTTTTTTTTTCGCCCTTTAACAAGAAGTGCACTCAGAGGAATCCCAAATGCTCCCCATCACTTTGCATGGCATAGTTATCACCCCCATCAGCCAACCACATTGTCCGGTCATGACCAAACTCGGTCATACAGGCGAAAGACTGAACTGCGACTGCTCTATCGCATGGCAACGATTTGCCGGAAGTGCTGAGACATGCAACCACAAAGGCAAATGCCTCATCATCCATTTCAAGGAAGCACGCGAAGAAGCTGCAGTAAGCACTCTCTGATGCCACCCCTCCGATCGGTCAAGGAACCCCTTGACCGCATTTTTTTCGAACCGGGATTCAGTGAGAAATTTTTCAAAACAATTTTTAAGACCGCTTTGGCTGTTTCAGACAACAGGTCGTAAAAATTGGTTTTGAAAAAATTTCCTCACCGCTCATCCCTCAGCTCTATCCCCTCGCTTGATTCGTCTCGGTAATCAACTGTCCACAGGCCGCAGCGATGTCATCCCCCATGGCGCGACGCCTCGTCACATCGACACCCCGCTCCTGGAGAATTTCTTGAAAACGGGTCACATGATCCTCATCGCTCTTCTTATACGCGCTCGCGGTTTTATTGTACGGAATGAGATTCACCTTCACTTTGCCGATGCCGTTCGCGAATCGTGCCAACTCAAGCGCACTTGCTTCGCCATCATTCACCCCTTCGAGCAGGATATATTCCAGCGTGAGATGCCGTCTCGCTTCGGGGAATTTCTCGAAATATAGCTTCGTCCAATCGGAAAGTTTCTGCAAAAATTCCGGGTAGGAAGTCGGCATCATTTCCTTTCGCAACTTCGCATTCGCCGAGTGAAGTGAGATTGCCAATCGCACCGGTGGCCAAGTCGTATCATTCAAGATCTGCTCAAGCATCGGAACGAGCCCGACTGTCGAAACCGTAATCTTCGTCGGACCGATATCCGTATATGAGAGAATCGTCCGAATGGAGGATTTCACCACATCATAATTCGCGAGTGGCTCTCCCATGCCCATGAAGACGATATTACTCACTCGCTCATTTTCATTCTTCAAACCTGCCAAACGATACGCCCAGAATCGATACTGATCGATAATTTCATCCTCCGAGAGATTTCGGGTGAATCCCATCTTCCCCGTCGCGCAGAACGAACACGCCATCGCGCACCCGACCTGCGAAGAGACACAGATCGTCCGATACCCCCTCGCATTTCGCATGAGCACCGTCTCGATGCGCGCCCCGTCCGAGAGCTCGAGCACCGCTTTCTCCGTATCGCCATTATAACTCCGAAGCACGGCGATTTCCTTCACGGAAATGAATGGCGCAGCGACCGTGAGCAACTCCCTCATATCCTTGGAAAGCGAGGTCATCGCCTCGAAGGAACCTTGATTTTCATCGAACAAGCCTTGCTCAAACTGCCGCCACCGAAAGGGAGGGGCGGCCGGAAACTGCCGTGCAAATATCTGTTTTCTCGTTTCCATAGTCCCTGATAGTACCGTAAGTATCAGGGAAGGTCAATAGAAAATATCCCGAAACTCCTGTTTCTCCTGAAACGATTCCTCCCTCGAATGAGCCTCTTCTAATGCACTCCTAAACTTCTCTTCCTTGAAATTGGTCTCCTTCGCATGCTCATTGAGGTAAGCGCGCTTCTGTTCGTCGCTCCAGTGGTACTGGTACACCGCCTGCTTCCAAAACCACAGACCAGATACCAGTGTCACTAAGAGGAGGAAAAAAAAGAGGTAGCGATGCGAGAAATACCATATCAAAATCAATCGGTGGAGTATATTCTTCATCACCATCGGTGAAATTTTCTTCCCAAAGAGTTGCATAGAGTGACTCTTAATCCTTAGTGTACACGACGACATCATAGAACGCCTGCACGAGATGTTGCTCGATTGGCGTATCAGATAACGGCAACCCATCTGCTCCCACTTGGTTTCCGGTAGCAAATGCATCCCCACGCGTTGCCTTGTCAGTCGGTTGCCACTGCCGTATGTCGAGTGCGACGACATCGAGGGCATATGGGAGAGTCTCTATTTGATGCAAAAATTGCAAGGCATCAGTATACTTTCCCCTGACATCGAAGCGAAGTTGCATATTCGTATTTATCGGCAAATTACCAAGAATAGTCTCATCCTTTTTCTTCTTCTCCGAGGATGCTCCCCCTCTACTCTCAGTCGACGATGCATCATCCGACTTCCCCACACCACTGGGAGCGGGCTTTTTCTTCGGATCCAATTTCCCTTGATTGGTAATGATGATCTCCACTCCATCATCATGCGCCAATGTCTCGATCTGTTCGATGAACGGCACCACCTGATCATGACTCACCAGCATATCGAGGACTCCCTCATTCTTTAGAATATGATCGTATGTTTCTTTCAACTCGGGAAGCTCTTTGATTCGGCCCTCCTTACTCGCCTGCAATGCCCGATCAGCCTCAATAGTGTTCGCTTTCTCGGTAATCAAATCCTGCAGTGGGAAGATACCCCATGTGAATACTGCCACGAAAAACAGCACCGAGATGGTGATGATTCCGACTGGCACGAGTTTATGAAGGGACGCGTTCATAGATTTATTGTTTGAGACATTCTTTCTTCACCGAAAAACTGATTTGAAATGGGATATCCTTCGGAGAAAGCCATACGGAGGGAGGAATATCGATACTCGTAAAACAAGATTCTCCATTCAGGTTTTTCTCCAGGAGAACGATGTCATTTCGCTCTGTCGCTTTCCCAGAGAGGCTCACGAGGTAATCTTTCGTACTGACACTCGAGAGCGTCACGCCCGTGGGGAAAATCCGATCGAGCATGAGTAGTAACTTGGTAAAGTGAAAATGCTCCCCGTTCAGTTTGGTCGCTATTTCCACTTTTTTATTCACCTCCTGAAATTTTTTCTCTATTTCAAGGAGCTCTTTATGACTCTCCTTCGACTCTAGTTGCTGTGTTGCATCCTGAAAAGACGATTCATTATGCTCCAAAGCGAAGAACGCCCCCACGAGAATGAGCACATACATCCCATGAAAGAAAAGTACCATGAGCATCTGAGAAAAAACGAACCTCGAACGAACCCTCTCTTTCAGAAAGGCTTTCTTGTCTTCTGGCAGGAGATTAAGCAAGATATTCATATTCTTCAATATTGGGAATAGCGAGGCCAATGGCAGTCGAATACTGAACGGAATGATTTCGGTCAATTGGTGGTATGTCATCACCCATACGGACATTGACCCAAGGGTCTCCGAGCTCCACCTTCTTTCCGAGTTTCCAGGTGAGATACGGGATGAGTCCCTTCATATTCGCACCTCCTCCGCAGAGTATGATCGAGTCAACCGAAGAAGAATACCGGAGGTTGCCCAGGTAGAATTCGATAGACCTGCCCATCTCTTCGACGAGATTGTCGAGGATCGGCTGAGCCGCATGGAAAACGGGATTTTCATCTGTAAAGGAACCGATGCCCTGCGAGAGTTTTATTTTCTCCGCGGCTTCGAATGGGATACGCATTTCCTTGGAAATGGCATCCGTAACTGCCTGAGATGATATCGGCACACTCGATGTGAAACAAGGAATATTGCCGAGGCAAACAAAAAAACTCGTCCGACGATCTCCGATATCGACGATGAGCGTCGTTTTCTGATAATTTTCCGAACCTGACAAGAGGCTACGCGCCTGAGCGACCGCCTCAGTCTCCATGCCCACGACCTCGAAACCAGCTCGTTCCACGACATTGTAGAAAGTATCCACTACATTCCGAGCGACTGCTACGACCAGAACGAAAGTCTTGTCCTTCGCCTGATCTTGAAAGAGTTCGTCATTCAATACCTGCCAGTCATAATAGACCTGATCCAACGAAAGCGGGATATTCGCCTCGATTTCCCACTTGATTGCCTCGCTCACCTCGGACTCCGGTATATGTGGGAGCGTGATGATACGCAGGAATGCCTTCGTTTCAGGAAGCGAACATACGACTTTCTTCGTCTTGATTCTCCCAGGCTTCCCCTGCAGAGATAATTTCCGGATGGCGGCGACCACCGCCTCCTCATCGCGAATCTCCCCGTCCATCACGGCACCATTCGGGAATGACACCGAAGCATACGAGCGGAAAACATGTTTTCCACCCTCCTCCTCGATCCATACTCCCTTCACAGACAAATCACTGAGGTCGAGTCCAAACGGTCGCGGGAAGAAATTGATGATTTTTTTCTGAAAGAGTCCCATGTATTTTTTCTTTTTTCCATTGTACCACAATCTCCTATAACTCCTCCCACAAGTCCAAAAGGTACTGCGTTCCCGTCGGGAAATACGGCGGTGGGTAATACAGGAGGTTATTGTCGTAGTAGAGATTTCGGTTCGTGTATCCGGTACCATCTGTCCATGCAAAGCCATACCGCTGATTCGTCGCGAGAGCACCATTCACCGTGATGGTCGTCTTGTTATTCCCATAGTGTTCCGCTCCGATACGCCCCTGCTGGGCGAGGAGCGCCCCATCGATACGGAGCACATCACTGCTATTGGATGGAATTTCGACATTGTTCTGACCGATGATACCGAGTATATCCCTGCCATCATAGTTCGTATACATCACATTGCTCGGGATGAACACAGAAGCGACCGGTCCGGAAGAGATATTCGCCGCCACTATGGTGATCTTCTTCGTATTAATCTGACCAGAAAGCCAGATATTGTTTTCGACGAAGATGACTCCATTGTCGATAATTGGATAATTGGCGAGGCTCACGCATTTTCCTCTGTTGTGCTGTCCATTATTGATCCACCCACAAGAAGCAAGAGCACAGCAAACGGTCGTCGTACAAGCATTCCCATTCGTACCGATTCTCGGACCAAATGCACCGGTTACAACTCCGTTATAATTAGTGATCGTATTACTGTTCTGATCGGTCGGTATCGTGAGATCCGCCGAATTCACCTTGCAGATATCATAGGTACCATCAGTTTTCAGGGTAATCGACCGTCCGACTCCGGTCGTATCGAAATATCTTCCCCGTCCTGCCTGTGCCTCGGATTTCATCGTATTGAGGTCGCCCAACACTCCGTTGAAATCCGTCGTCGCGACCGGGAATGTCCGCCCCGCTTCGAAGACATCCAGGCGCGCTGGCACAGCCGCTGGTGGCAGGGAATCGACCGGATTCACATGTGTATGCACACCGAACTCATCGCCCCCTCCATGATCTGGGTCATTAAAACTCGGGAGCGAACTCGTGACGACATTATGTGCCAGGCCATCGAAACGAATACCTCCATTGGAATGAATCTTTCCATACACTTCGGTTCCCACGCCGAAGCGCATGAAGTCATTGGCGAGGACGGCGCTCTCACTCCAGGATGGTCGGCGCAGTCTCACGCGAAGCGTTCGCTTCAACGCCGGATACTTACTCGTCCACCCTTCTGCCTGCACATACACAATAGTCGAACCAGCTATGGGTGGCGTGACCGTGATAGAATACTGCCCGATGGTCGAACCGTACGGGTCGTTATAATTGGCAACATAAGCAGAACTC
>JBATLQ010000081.1:0-25448 GCA_049289395.1 Candidatus Moraniibacteriota bacterium
TTTGAGCGGTGCGACCGCTGTTTTTCAAAAAAGTAAATTTTCCCGAACTATTTCATCAGCATTGCGGATTCGAGTGCGGAGACCGTCGCCTCGACGCCCTTGTTATTCTCGCCCGACGAACGGGCGATCGCCTGTTCGAGATTGTTCACCGTGACGACTCCGAATGAAATCGGCGTCTCATACTTTATGGTCAGATCCATAATCGCCTGTGCGACCGCATGAGCGATCACCTCATCATGATTCGTCTCCCCCTTCACGATCACACCGAGCGTCACGATCGCATCCGGTTTTTCCTGCGTGAGGAGCGAGAGGCAACCATACGGGATCTCGAAACTTCCCGACACGCGTGTGATAGAGATATTCTCATCCGTCACTTTCCACTCACGACAAGTCTCCAGCGCTCCGGTGAGGAGCTCATCCGTAATATCACGATAATAATCCGACACGACGATGCCGACTTTGTATTTTGAGGCATCTTTCACTTTCACTAATTCTTTTTCCGTTCTTTGCATACCCGGTAGTGAAACTTTGAATAATTATAATGACCACTCTTAACTTACCTCAAATTTCCCTTTTTGCACATCTTTCTATTACAATATCTAGAATTTTTTAAACTTTCAAGGTTCTACTACCGGGCATATTTTTTCCAAAAAATAATTACTTATTCTCCATCGCATTCACCACATATCGTGCGAGCATATCCACCTCGATATTCACCATATCACCCTTTGCGAGCCGATTCAAATTCGTCTGTGCCAAGGTATGCGGAATGAGTGCGATACGAAACCCGCCAGAGGACGAGTAAATCCCATTATCATTAACATCGACGACCGTGAGACTCACACCATTCACCACGATCGATCCCTTCGGAGCGATGTATTTTCTCAATTCCGGCGGAAACGATACCACCATCTCCCTCGTCTCACCGAGTAGCATTATCTCTTCAACTCCTCCGGTCGCGTCCACATGTCCCGAGACGAGACTCCCATCAATGAAATCCTGCAATGTCAGTGACCGCTCGAGATTCACTTTCGTTCCTTCCTGAAAACTTCCGACCGTCGTCTTTGCTATGGTCTCTTGCATATATTCCACCTCGAAGGAATCCGCGTCAAATGCGATAACCGTCGAACACACACCATCCACCGCGATGCTCTGCCCCTGCACGAGGTTCCACTCTGCCGGACGCTCTACTCGGACACAAAGAACACTCTCGTCCTTCGTGACGGATCGCACCTTCGCCGTTGATTGTATGATGCCAGTGAACATATTTTAGGAAGAGGTGAGGAGTTAGAGATAAGATGTTAGATCAGAAAATGAGAATTTTTTACAGCGGACGCACCGCCCGCAGGCGGAACGACCGCTATAAAAAATATTCTCGCACAGCTCCCACCGCCCAAACGATGAATTCCTCCCGTTCGACATCGGATTTGAATCCCTTCGACTCGGCGATTTTCTCATACAGCGTAACCGTCATTTCCTTCCCATACAAATCCTCGGAAAAATCGAGAAGATGCGATTCGAGGAGCCTGCGTCGCTGATTGGCATAGATCGCCGCTTGATATTCCTTCCCCGAGACGCTCACCTTCCCAGTATAAGTCCCCGAAAACCGCGCATCATCGAAAGGGATATTCGCCGTCGGAAAACCAATCGGCTTCCCCAACTCCTGCCCCTTTTCCACAATTCCTGATTGTTTCAATAATATATCCGCCATATATTTTACAATAACCATCCCACAGAATATATCCTTAACGAACCAAGAAACACGGAAGAATGATTTTTTCTGCATCAATTTTCATGCTCTTCTTCGAATACACGAAGTAGGGTATCGACTTCAATCTCTTTGCTGTTTTGTCTATGAACCGTATATCCTTCCATTCCATTGAATTCACATACTTCACTTCCACCATTCTTCTCCCATCCTCATTACGATAATCATTATTCACGACGAAATCAACCTCCTCCCTTCCCTTTCTCAGGAAAGAGACATATTGAAACCGCTCCTTCAAAATATTGAATATATATGTTTCTACGAGCAGTCCGAAATATTCCGCCTTCAAAAGAGGATTCTCGAGCCACTCACTCCGAAAAGCCGTAAAAAAGTTCGTGCTCGAAATATACGCTTTCTTCTGAAGTCGTTTTGATTTTCGAAACGATTTCGAATAATTATATACCACATCTACCAAAAAGCTCTCTTGGAAATACAGAAGGTATTTTTTGAGGGTATTTTCCTCTATTCCCGCTTCACTGGAAAGTGTTTGAAATTCAAGGAGAGATCCGTTCTCATGAACCAGCGTCTGAAACAAAAATTTCAATTCATCAACCTTCTCAACTCCAAAGAGGCGCGGGATATCGTATTCGAGAGCCTTCTTATATACCGACTCAGCAATATACTTCCGTATTTTTTCCATATCGTGTTGCCCCACCATTTCAGGGAATTGATAATAGAGCAGATAGTCTTCGAAAAGTCGCGTCAATGTATCACCAAAGCGCGTCAAAAAAAGATCGTATTCCTTCTGTGTATGCAATATGTGTGCAGAGACAACAGGAACCGAAAATTTTCGGTATTCCATGAGGAGCTCCGGATTTTCATCGGACAGTTCCAGGAACTCTTCGAAACTGAGGGGTGGGAGCTTAAATTCATAGATTCTTCCTGCTAGGCTTTCTGTCGTTTTCTTTTTCAGAAACAGAGAAGATGATCCACTCACGACAAATTTAATATTGGGGTGTCGATCATAATATCGCTTGAGAATATGTTGCCACTTCCCGATATATTGAATTTCATCGAGAAAAATATAGGTCTTTTCACTACCACCCTCCTCTCCGAGATACTCGAAATAGGTCTCGATATAATTTTCAAGCGTCAGTTTCGATGTCACTAATGCCTCATCGAAGCTGATAAAAAAAATCTTTTGAGGATGAACCTTTTTTTGATTCATGAGGTGCCCGATAAGCTGTTTCAAAAGCATCGTCTTCCCCGTCCGACGCAATCCAACAATAGAGAGTATCTGCCGTTCCGGAAGATACTTCAGCAAGTCAGAGAAAAGTTTCCGCCTGTGTTTTTGCTCTTCAAAACCAAAACCACCCTGATTCCAGTGCTTATTTTGAGCTAAAATTTCCTTTAACAGAAGCTCTTTTTTCATATATCATATTTATGATTACTATAATAATCATAAATATATCATTTATAATTATAGTAGTCAATACAAAATAACTGGTATCATATATCGCTCCCTCTCACTTTTTTGCCTTCAAAAGAGGTCTGTAGGCATATACGCATGTCTCCACTGAACAAAAAACATCATCGCGGTATCCTCTCCAAAATCCGCACCACCCCGTGATCCGTCACGCCAGAGGACGGGCAAGCATCCACCTCGACGAGATCGCCATCGTGAAGTATCTGCGTCGCGATCTTGGTACCGATGATGCATGATTTCTCCAGTTCGCGCGCGATGATAATAGCGTGACAAGTAATGTCACCTTCGTCGGTGATAATTCCACGGACTTTTACACACTCATTCTGTTGTCCTTCAGATTCATTCCGGCTTCATCGTTTGCGTCACTTTCTCCTCAAACAATCTCCTGTCATCTATGATACTCAAGAGTACCTCCCGACCAAATTGAATCGTCTCAATCCGATCACCATGCTCCTCGTCCTTGACGGTATATGTCATCGAGATATTCTGCTCCGATCCGGTATTAATAATCTCGATGTGTATTCCCTCACCTTCGAGAAACCCCGAGCCAACAGATTTCACGAACTCATCTTTCACTTCCACTCCCTTTAATTTCTCCAGAACTTTCGCGACGAAACATTCCGAAATGCCCAAATGTGTTCCAATATACCGCTCCAATTGATTTCCGGTCGCTTCATACTTTTTCTCCGAATCATGAGTCACGATCCGCTGAAAATTATCCGAGACAGTAGCGTACCGAGAAATAATCTCCGCGAGGTTGCCGGTCATTCTCGTAAATGTCGACGATCCGGTATCTCCATTTTTGATGGCACTCTGATCACTCTCATCGATGACCCATGGCATATATCGTTTCTCATAGTACGCCTTCGCGCCATCCTCTCCGGTCGGTCCATCCGCATGAAATGCAAGCCGATCATCCTCGATCATCTTCTTTCCATACGACATCTGTTCAGCGAGCTTCCTCTCGATATCCTCCAATGAATCTTCCGGCGCGATATCCTCGTTCGCCAGCATCGACCGATACGCCGTCTCCTGAGTCCGTACATACGGACTTCCCATCCCGACTGATACCTCGACCTGCGGATCGAAATCTTTTCCTCTCTCCGTCATTTGATTTCGTCCTTCGGGAGTCAATCGCAAGTCGGTGCTTGCATCCTCCTCGTGCGTCACACCTCTCTCTCGCTTCCCATGCCGCATGATTTCCAAAACCACTTTCGTCACTACTTTTTCTTTCTCCGGCGTGGCAACCGATTCAAATTCCATATATTTCATTCTTATTAATTACTTTTTTCAAGTATTTTTATTATACCATTATCCGCATCCACCTCGACGAGATCACCATCATGGAGGACCTGCGTCGCGATTTTCGTCCCGATGATGCAGGGTTTCTTCATCTCCCGCGCGACGATGGCAGCGTGCGAAGTAATTCCACCTTGATCGGTAACAAAAGCAATCGCTTTTCCCATACAGGGAATGAAGTCTGGTGTTGTTTCTGGTGCGACCAGTATCATTCCCGGAAGAATTTTCGGTTGATCTGTTGGTTTTAGTACAATTGCCACAATTCCGCGAACAACACCCTTGTTTCCAATCGATCCCCTAAACTCCTTTATATTTTCATGTACATCCAGTAAGTCAAAGTGCTTTTGCCAATCGCAAAGCTCTTCATTAACAACGATGTGAATGTCACCATCAATTTTCAACATCCCCACAGCCTTTTTTCGTTCTTGAATCAAGGGTAACATATCCTTTCCGCCCCCAATGAGTTCTTTGATTTCTAATATTGAAAGATAGATGAGATCATCATAAGTAATGTTGTGTTGTTCAGCGAGGGTTGTCATATAAGGTCTGAAAGCGTAGGCCAAAAACGCAGAACTTTGCGCACACTCGAGTCTCCATCTCGTTGTCTCAGCAATGATGTCAAGGGCTTTTGTAGGACTCTTTAAGTATCTTTCTTTCCCGTGTTCTGGGCTTGCGTTTTTTATCGCATCCATAAGACGATCAATGTTTCGCTCATCACCCCAGAAATGATGAGTACCGATATACTCGGTTTTCTTTTGATATTCTTTTATTTTCTCAGCAAGCAATGGATTTTTATCTTCAATAGAGGTCACGTCAAACGGCAACCCTTCTTTTTCTATTTGCTCCTTGAATTTCGAGAGTTCATTTTGATCATCAGTGAGAGAGTTCGGTAGTTGAGGAATCATTTCCCCGACCTCGTCCACACGAATATTGTGCATAGCAGCATATTGATTCACAAATTCCTCACCTGCATCGCCAATCGGAAAACACGCCATCCATGGAAACCTGAGTCTCGCCATCAAGTTAAAAGCGGTAATGAAATCTTCAAAGGTTGGATTTCTTTTCAATCTATTTGCCATATCTATGCATTCATCCGAAATTGCTCGGGCGAGATTGAGAATTTTGGTCGTAATGTTAAAATTTCCTGATTCAAACTCTTTTCGTATCTGTTCCCTTAATTCTGTATATGATCCATCTTTCGGGAGAAAAAAGTAACCATCAACCACTACGGCGGCAGGATTATTATGAGCCAAATCAAAGCCTTCAATAGCATCATCCGTATTACACCAATCCAACCATTCTTCAGATTCAATAACAGGAACAACCCATCGCCCCAATCCGATATATTCCTCCCTATCCTTAAAGATGTCCTTGCTCTCATGCGCCCGATTCAAAATCCGCACCACCCCATTATTTGCATCCACTTCGACGAGGTCACCATTGTCAACATCGTAATCCGATGCACACGAACTGAGCGTCGTGATCGGACGACTCTGCACGATATAGAATTTCCCGCCCTCAAAAGCCCATTCGATATCGCATGGGAAACCATAGTGTTTCTCGATGCCGATGATGATCGCGGAGAGCTCGAGGATCTGGTCATTGGAAAGTTTCTGGAGATTTCTTTTTTCAGTGGGGATGGGCTGCCATTCATTCCCGCCCACATCCGAAACGGAAGTGATTCGGGCAGGCGCACCCACGGCTTTGCGATAAATCCCCCGTTCCTGTTCGGCGATATTCTTGTCGATGATCCTTCTCGGGGATTTTTCCACGACATAACTGTCCGGGGTGATCTGACCGGAGACGATCGCCTCGCCGAGTCCGAAACCCGCTTCGATGATGAGTTGATTGCGATCCTCGGTCACGGGATGCACCGAGAAGGCGATACCGGAGACCTCGGACTGGATCATCTTCTGCACGACGACCGCGACGGAAATTTTCGTCGTATGGAGATCTTTTTCGAATCGATAGAAGATGGCGCGCGAGGTGAAAAGCGACGCCCAACATCGCTGGACATTTGCGAGGAGCGTCTCGTGTGTCGTGTTGAGAAAGGTATCGAGTTGACCGGCCCATGCCGCGGAGTTGCTATCCTCGGCCGTCGCACTCGAACGCACCGCGACATGCTCCGCATCGAGAAGTTCAAAATCAGCGACGATTTCCTCCCCGATATCTTCCGGCATTTTCGACTCGAGGATGAGTTTCTGCACCCGCTCGGAAGCATGCTCCACACTCCGCATTTCATCCGTCTTCACGGTATGGAGAATGGCATCGATTTCCGTATTGAGGTTCGTCGCGTCGAGAAATTTCTCGAAAGCATCGGCGAGGACGACGAAACCCGGTGGCACTGGGATGCCAGCATTCGTCATTTCGCCGAGCGAGGCGCCCTTGCCACCCGCGATGGCGGCATCCCGATTCGACAATTCAGAGAAATTCTTACAGTACATATCCGTGACTTAATTTCTTCTGCTCGAATACTCATTACAACAACTGAGTCACCAATGCGACCATTTGATCCTTCTTCTTCGGATCACTCTCCGCGATGAGGAGTGTGAGTGCTGTCAAACTCGCCGGATTGATATTCCGGGCACCTTTCGCTTTCATCTTTCGGAGAAACCATACAAATGCAAAAGCACCGGAACGCTTGTTCCCATCCGTGAATGGATGATTCTTCACCATAAAATAGAGAAGATGCGCCGCCTTCTCTTCGGTGCTCGGATACAAACTCTTGCCACCGAATGATTGCATGACATTCCCGATGATGCCTTCGATATTCCCCGCTGCCCGTTCCGTTGCAAAAAGTTCCGTCGCTTCTTTGTTCTTTATCAACTCTCGCTTCAAATCAGCAATGGCAACCAATAACTGTACTGCATCAAACTTGATACTTTTCTTACTGGTACCTTTCACAACAAGAGATTCCTTATCATACGCATCGAGCGACACCCAGGTACTGGCAAATTCCTTGATAAGGTCAAGGACATTCTTCGGATCAAGCGTGATGTGTTCCGGCAGTAACGCCTGAATATCCGCGACCGATTTCAGAAACGCATCGTAATTCTTACCGATTCGATTTCGATTCAGTGTATATCCCTTCGTGATATGCTCGCGCAAAGTCTTCGTCGCCCACTGACGAAACTCTATTGCACGCGCGGAATTTGCCCTATAACCAACCGCAAGAATGATATCGAGTGAATAAAATGCCACTGGTTTATCAGAATTTGCAATGTGCATTTTTTGCACATTGCTTTTTCCATCCACCTCCCTACTTTTTAGGATATTCCCTATGTGTTTCGTTACAACCGTGCGATCAATATTAAAAATTTCTGTAATCTGAGCCTGCGTCGCCCAAAATGTCTCCTTACCAAAATCACCCCGAAGCTCGATCGCTCCGGACTTTGCCTGGTAGACAACAACACTATTACTATTCTGTTTTGATTGCTCTCTTTTTTTCATACTTATTTATGACAATACTCTTTCATAGAATTATCCATTCACCACCGTGCCCTGAAATGATTCCCCGTCGAGGTAATGTCCGAGATTAGCGAGGTCAGAACCATTCATGATGGCGACCTCCATTTCTTCTTCCTCTGCCATCTTGGACGCAATCGGATCGAACGGCGCACTCATACCCGGGTTCCACTCGCTCCCAACGATTTCCCGGAATTCTTTCCAGGTCGCTCGCTCTATTTTCCTGGCATCAGGAAACTCGCGCGGATCTTTATCATACGCGTAGTCGATATTGGAGAGATTGATCACGCGCTTCACATCGAGATATTTCCCCAGGAGCACGGCGCAGAAATCCGTCGATCGCCCTGGCCTCCAACCTGCCGCGACGAGTATCGGTTCAGGTGCATTGTAGAAATCCTCCAAATCGTGGGGATTCGTATTGATTCGTGGGTGCGCATATTCGCGAAACACCGTCCGGACGAAATGCCCGTTGAGACGCGTCGCATGGATACCGAGCCAGTCCTTGTCATCATCGGTAATCTCCGTCACCTCAGCGGTCGCATCGATGTACCGCCGTGCTGTTCGTCCACCACCGGTCACGAGGATAAACGAATACCCCTTTTCGATATACGACACGATGAAATCCTTGAACTGCTGGACGAAAACCGTATCAATCGCATCCGGAACGAGGAGCGACCCTCCGAGAGAAATAATAATTCTTTTACTGTTTGGCATAAAAGTTAATTTCAAATGCTAAATTTTAAATTTCAAAATAACTCTTAAAATCTAAAAAAATTAAGCATTAAGATCCACGAAATATTTAGCAACATTTTCGAGCTTTACTTCCTCCACATCATCACTCGTCCGCTTCTTCACCTCGACAACACCGCGCTCGAGGGAGCGCTTGCCGAGAGTGATGCGATACGGCATACCCATGAGATCGGCATCGGAGAATTTCTCCCCCGCCGATGCATCGCGATCATCATAGAGCGTTTCAATTCCTGCATGAGTGAGCTCCTGATAGAGTTTCTCCGCCGCAACATCGCCCCCCAGCGAGATGAGATGCGCTCGAAACGGCGCAACCGACTCCGACCATACTATCCCCTTCTCATCCGCGAACTTCTCCACGATAACCCCCATCACTCGGGTGATACCGATACCATACGATGCCAAATAAATCGGTTGCTGCTTGCCCTCGGCATCCTTGAAAGCAATGCGCATCTGGTCACTCTTCTCCGTCCCGAATTTAAAAATATTTCCTACCTCGGCACTCGTCATAGGAGAGAGCGTCGCCTTATCCACATGCAGTTCCGTCGTCGCGTCATCGAGCACCTCTTCATTCACAGCTACCGTCCGATCAGCATTCACGAAGAGTGTATCCTCACCTGCATCGCAGAGCGTCTGAAACTCATGACTGAATTTCGTAAATGCCCCGCCGCTCGCAAAGGTAACGAAAGTCTCTGCACCGATACCGAGTCGACTATAGATTTTCTTGTACGCCTCGATCACCCGATCATAATACTGATCCATATCCTCCTTGCTCGCGTGGAGCGAGTACATGTCCTTCATCACGAATTCACGACCGCGCATGATGCCACTCTTCGCCCGAAGTTCATTGCGGAGCTTGGTCTGGAATTGATACACGCTGACCGGGAGATCCTTGTAGCTCGAAACGAATTGTTGCATCATCTCCATGATCGCTTCCTCATGGCTCCATGCGAGTCCGAGCTCAACACCATCCTGCAGTTTCGTCTTGAACCACACATCGACCGCCTCGTCGCTCCAACGACCGGTCACCTCCCAGGTATCCTTGCGCTGTAAATTGGTCATGATGAGCTCTTGACCATCAATCGCATTCATCTCCTCGCGAACGATCTGCTTGATATTTTCCAATACCCGGAGCCCGAGTGGCGTATACGCATACACTCCTGCCATAACTTTATACACGAAGCCAGCACGGATGAGGAGCTGTGCATTCCGACTCACCTCATCCTTCGGCGCCTCCCGACGCGTTTTCGTAAACAATTGACTTTGTTTCATATTTTAATCCTATTATTCTTTAATACTTTCCCTTATCTTACGCATATTTTCCCCTTTGGTCAAACGAATATGGGAAAAAAATTTTCCTCTCCAAAAATATATCC
Organism: Candidatus Moraniibacteriota bacterium; assembly: GCA_049289395.1. Lineage (GTDB taxonomy): Bacteria > Patescibacteriota > Minisyncoccia > Moranbacterales > UBA1568 > CAYTED01. Next base: position 10,082 of record JBATLQ010000081.1, read on the forward strand.
ATTCGGATAAAAAAAAGCCGGTGAGATATTCTCTCCCGGCCACTATACTTCAAACAACTTCTGCGCTCTGATCGAACGCCTCACGGATCAACTCCGCGATGTATTCAATCGAAAGCCGTGTCGGTTCCACATGCGGTGCCGTGAACCCGCCATTGAGGATGACTTGTGCCTTGGGGAACCAATGCCACCGGTTATCTGATGACAACATCCCTTCCTTGGAGAGCACATGCGAGCGCGTTTCCGTGACTCTGCCAGCAGCTTTCTGTTCCTCCAAACGAAGCGTCCGAATGAACTTATCGAAGCGCAATCCATATCGGACGCAATCCTTATTCAGCAGAATCTGCACCTGCCCGACAAGATTCCGAATGATTGCAACGGCAGCACCCTTGTATCGGATGTAATTTCCCATCTGATCATCGGAGGTATCTGCGTAGACGATACTCAGAGGTATGGACCGACCTTTCAACTTTCCCTTCTTACCGATCCGAATGAAAGTCTTAACTGGAGTATGCGCCCTGATAAACTCGTACTCCAGAGCTGTCACCTCTCTAAAGCGACGCTCTTGCTCTGCAAGGGCATCAGCACCAAGTATGAACCATGCCTCCGCCTTACTCGGCTCATCGGGATACTGCTCCGCCATGAGCTTCGCGATAGTCTCGATTGACCAATCATTGCCTGAGGATCCACTGCGATGAGCATCCCAGTACTTCACATGGATGGCATCGTACACCCACTGCATCACTACTTGATACTCCACCTTCTGACGATGGAATACTTGGATGACATACGGGATATGGCGTTTATTGCTCCCGCCCTCGATATCATCCCCCAGGGAGTAGTCGAGCATACCCTTCAGACACGAATGTTCCCGTACACCGAGATCCTCGGCAACAAGCGTCGCACAACACTGATCCTCCTTCCGAAGTATGCTATGCTCAGGATCCGGATGTTCATCAAATCGGCCATATCCCCAACCGAGAGGAATGTACCCATCCCGGAGAAGAACTTCTTCCCCATTCCGCATTTCTTCCTGCTCATTGCGGACGCGATGTTCTGCACGCGAGGCTCCCGGATACTTCTGACCGACATGGTCGAAATAGTACAGGATCCACGCCGCGAGGATCTCGTCGAAATGCGGCGCGAAATGCATCACGAGCCCCTTGCACTGCCACCCCTCAGGAAGGGGTGTATATTGTTGTGATACCATGACCAACTCCTTTCCGAGCTTATTCAGCTCAAAAAAATGAAAAGAAGCCTCACGGCTCCGGTTTTTAAGATACTGTAGCCAAAAAAGCCTCTCCGATGAAGCACTTCAGCAACATTACATTATAGCACTTTTTACTGATAAAGTCAATGCACACGATGAGATAGACAGCATCAAATCAATTCTTTTCAAACAAAAACCGCCAGCATATAAATGAGCGGTTTCTCAAAATTTCTCCGATATTTTATAACTGTACGAGGATCTTCTTCTCTTCCGTGCCACGGAGAATCGTTAGCTCAGCCGATGCACCTTTCACGATGGTGCTCATCGCGCGGGAGAGTGGATAGTCGATCGTGATATCCTGCCCATTCACCTGTGTCACGATATCCCCCGCGAGGAGCCCTGCTTTCTCCGCCGGAGAACCCGAGAGAATAGCGAGCCCTGTCTTTCCGGAAAGAGAATAGATGAGAGCACCTTGCATGCGAGGAGTTTCGTACGCCAATGCATACGCCTTCGTGAGCGAAATATAATACGCGCCCAGCACGGGTCGCGATACGAATCCGTCCCGCAAGGCGGTATCGAGCGCGCTCCGCACGACATTGGACGGGATGACGAAATACCGCTGTTCATTATCCGAGTTGGTCGTGCCGAGGATGCCGAGCATCTCTCCATTCCACTGAACAACCGGTCCACCGACATATTCACTCGGATTTTTCAAATCAACAGAGAAGACGCCTTCCCACTTCTCGCTCGAGGCGACGGTTTTCCCTGATAAGTTGAGGGTCTTGTCTTTCCCCTCGAGGATGCCGATGGAAAAACGATTCTGATATTCGGATGACGAATTGCCGATGGCTACGAGCTTCTTTCCGACGCGGGCATCATCAGAATTTGCGAACGCAATCGAAGGGAAATTATCCCCACCCTGTAGACGGAGGAAGGAAAGATTCGTCAAAGGATCCGTCCCGAGAACCGTCGCCTCATACGAATGCCCGCTTCCGAGCAGAACGACATATCTCGCGACACCCTCAAAAAGAGCATCCCGGTAGGTCACGACCACTCCATCATTCGTCGCGAGGACACCGGTCGTCGTCTTCGTCTCACGAAGAGTCGCCACCCTCGGCGTTTTCGTCGCATCGCGAATGGCGATGATATTCACGACGGCTGTCGCCGACTGGGATACGACCTGCTCGACCGAATCATCCTCACGAATCGTCACTTGTTCCACTTTATTGATGATCGTCGTATTCTCAGAGGCGTTCTTCACCCATACCGAACGGGAGAACAACTTCATCGTAGCGAGGCGTGGCAAAACCGAATGTTCAAAAAAAATACCACCGACACCACCGATGAGGAAAATAACCGCGATGAGGAGCGAAAAAAGAAATATTTTTCGAAACATACTAGGGATATGAGATCAAATACTACTCATAATTTCTACCATAAATAAGTTGAAAAGACAAGGAAACCGTAGACTATTGTAAACCGTAGACTATGAGTAACCGGTAACTTGTAATTTGTAACTCAAAAAACAACACTCTAGTCTCTGTCTCTCTTAATGACTGATTACAAATTACCAGTTACCCTCTCCAAAATTATGCTATCACCACATTCGTGAACTTCAACCAATATACAACGCCCCTTCTCGATGGTTACACCAACACCCTCCAGGGAGAACTGTACAGGAGGAGGGCGGAGAAACCAAAGAGAAGCAGGGTCTGCCACAAAAATTTTCTGTCAAAAAATCGACTGTTGGGAGGGAGGAGAAGCCCTTCCCAAACAAAGAAAAAAACGATGAGGAGGAGTGCTGCCGTCGTCAAATATCCGAATGGCCACATGCTCGCGATGAGGGATGCTTCGGTCATGACCAGAGAAAGAAAAGCCGCGCACAAGAACTGTGTTCTCCGTTTCTTTTTCACCATCACTCGAAACATCTGATATGCCACCCAAAAAGTCGAGAGACCGACCGTGGTCATCAGCATCCAGAGTGGAATATCGAAATTGAGATACAATCCATAACCCGCCGCATAAAAAAGGAGGAGGGAAGCCATGCCCCCTGCATGCATGAAGGCGAGAGCCGTCTCATCAGACGGAGCGAAACGGAGACGATACAATCCGAGGAGCAATGAATAGAACGCGATTGTCGAAATACCTACGAAAATATGCTGATTGATCCGACTATCGATGAGGAAGAGGAGGGTCGGGGTCGAGAGGGAAAAGAGCAGAGGAATAGGAACTCCCGTCATCTTCTTCGTCGCCCGGTATACCGCGAGCAAGGCTATCGCCGAAACGAAGAATAGCGAAAAGCCATAGCTCTTCCAATCAGTCAAATTCGGATTGAGCGCCAAAAGCTCCAATGAGAGGAGATAGCCGAGCGACCACAGAAAGAGTGTGAGGTGGAAAAACATTTTTGAGAAGAGATGAGAGTTGAGAGATTAGAAGAAAGAGAGTTTAGAGAATTTTTTATAGCGGTCGCTCCGCCCGCCCGCAACGATTCGCGTAGCGATTCGGGCAGGCTTTTTGAGCGGTGCAACCGCTGTAAAAAATTTACTCTACTTTCATCTCATCATAACTCGTTTCTTCCGAGAAAACAAAAACAGGGGTTGAACCCCTGTTTTTGAAAAGTTACTTCCGTTCGTCGAGCGTCACCGATATATCCTTCGTATCTCCCTTGTGCCAGATTTTCAGTGTCACGGTATCGTTTGGCGAGTACTGCGCGAGGAGAGAGACGAGTGAGTGATCCGCGTCGATCTTCGTTCCATTCACTTCGAGGAGGATATCATTTTCCACGATACCTGCCTTGTCAGCGGGCGACCCCGGCATCACCGCGAAATCCCGTACCGTCTCCCCACGCGCCACGAGTACGCCATAATCGAAAGGGAGGTTCGCTTCTTTCTTCAGGTCATCATCGATCGGCATATACCGAACTCCGAGATACGCGGTCGATATTTTTCCAGTCGTCTTCACCTGATCGATGACCTTCTTCACCTGATTGATTGGAATAGCGAAACCGATATTTTCCGCTCCCTGTGCCATTGCCACATCGATACCCACCACTTCGCCAGAGATATTGAGGAGTGGTCCACCGGAATTCCCCGGATTGATAGCAGCATCGGTTTGGATGATGCCAAGCAATTGTTCTGTATCGCCACGACCAGAACCCGCTGTCAGCGTCCGCTTGAGACCAGAAATAATACCCCGGGATACCGAATTCGCAAATTCACCCAGAGGATTTCCCACGGCGAGCACCGTCTCCCCCACCTTCAATACTTCCGAATCTCCGAGGGGAAGTGCGGTGAATCCGTTCCCCTCGATTTTGAGAAGCGCAATATCGTTTGATGGATCGCGCGCCAATACTTTCGCGTCGTACTCCTTCTCGCCGACCAGTACCGTATAGTCGGCCTGCAAATCGGCGACCACATGCTTATTCGTCACTATCAATCCATCTTCAGAAACAAAAAAACCCGATCCACTTCCGATTTGCTGTTTTTGGGATCCGCCACTTCCGGGGAGGGTAGGATTATCAAAGAAGAACGGCAACCCTCCAAATGGCGACTGGAAACTTCGAAGTTTCGGGACATCTTTGGAAATGACGATACTCACGACCCCCGGCATTGACTTCGCGATGGTATCCACGACCACCCCATCTGATTCCGAGACGATTCGTTGCTGTTCAGTGATCGCCTTCTCTTCACTGGAAGATGGGAGGCGCAATTTCCCATGCGAGAGGAGAAGTCCGAACAATCCGGCGACTATCAATGCTCCCGAGAATCCACCGACGATTCCGGCAAGCACGACTTTCCCGGATCGACCACTCTCATGACACTTTTTTTCTCCACATTTTTTTTGTTCCCCTGCCTCACCAAGGACGATGACATCATCTCGTTCATTCATATCATTTTGTATTATTTGTTTATGAAACCTCCGAAATCATGCAACAAACACTTCCGTAAGGATTACCGATGCGCTCAAAGAAGGAAAGATGAGAAAAGGTACTCGTGAAAAAAATTCTAGTAGAACAGAAACGCAGGGTCGCCTGTTTTATTCTGCATAAGCTCTGTCTCGAAATTTTTCAGAGACTCATCGCGAAATTCAAGCCGTGCCGTCTCTCTGTTCCAATCATACTCCGTATCGAAAACCCAGATATTCATGTGTTGCATCTGCTCCGACAGCCAATCAGAAAAAAGTGGCTTCTTCACGAAAATCTGACTCAACTGGTATCTCTTTATTCCATTCTCTTCCTTCGCATCATCCACCCGCAGAACATGGAACCCCAGTGGGCTCTCCACGGTCGATCCGACGACCCCGACGCGTGCGGTTTCGACACTCTTTCGTAATTCCGGTATGAGATCATCGAGTACGAACCACCCGAGCCTCCCACCATCCTCGGCAGTCCGCCCATCGGAAAGGTCTCTCACCACCTGATCAAAAGGACTCCCTCTCGCCAATGCTGTTTCTACCTCGCCGATTTTCAGCTTCACTTTACCGATACCATCACCGTCTTTCTCGAATACTCCACTCAGTGCTTCTTCATACAAGGCACTGCGCACAATTTTATTTTTGAAATCACGAAGCGTCCACCCATACAGCCGGTTCAGATCCTCTTCCACACTTCCCGTCGAACCGAATTCATCGAGCTTCCGATTCACACTCTGATCTACCATTTCATCCGAAACGATGATGTCCCGACTCCGCGCGAGGGACTCGATCGCACGATCCTCAATCATCTTATTCACGAGCTCCTTCTCGCGAATTTTCAATCGTTTCTTCCCATCATCACTCGAGAAATCCACCCGCATACCTACCTCGGAGAAATCCTGCGTCTCATAAAATCGTCGGATGGAACGGAGATTCCCCGCTACTTCGCGAAAGGAAATGATCTGATTCCTCTCTACCACGACCAGAGGAAGTGGCAGGACATTACGAACAGCATTCGCCCATTCACCGGGAACGGCATAGGTCACGATAAGGAACCCGGAACAAGTAAGAAAAACCACTCCGACAACTCCGAAAAAAAACATCCTCCCATTAATTCTCCTCACCTCGGTTGTTTGTGTTGTACTCATAAGTGCATCTCCCATCAACGAAAAATTATTCCCAAAAAAGTCGCCACCATTTCCGATGGTTCGGCATATCCTCATCATTATACCCCGACTCTTCGGAAGACAACAGGGGGGCGTTCGTCGAAATACCCTCCCGACCAGGTCGCACCACCACGACTTTCTCGTCTTGGTTCCGATAATCTAATTTTTCCTTCGCTTCACGCTCTTGGAAGGCATCGGAAGAAAAATACGCGATGCGTTCCTTCAACGACAGAGTGTCGGTTCTCATCTTTTCTGCTTCCCTCTCTAGCCGGGAGATTTCCGATCCAATCGTTTTGTCACGAACGCGTTCTTTCTGGGAAAGCACATACAACCACCCCGAAAGCAATAATACGAGGAGGAGTACCAATCGCAAAAATATGGATGCCGAGTCTTTCATCATCATCTCTCGTCAATAGAATAATGGTGCAAGAAGGAAGAGGACCATCGAAAGAGCTACGAGACAGGATATCACCACCCACAAAAAATATATTTTCTTATGTCGTCGTTTGAATTCCATATACTTCCTCTAAAATAATTATTCATCCTGATGTGAAGCACCCTGCCCACTCTCTCGCATCGTATTGATCATCGATCGTACGGCATCCAGATTGACGGCCGGACGACTTCGCAGTGTTTTTAATTTCCGTGGCTCCATATGCGCCACCTGAGAGAGCGTCATTGGTTGGTCCGAAGAAACGAACGCGACCGATTCCACTGTTTTCGAAACAGTCGGGGTCTGCATTCCCCTCTCATGAGGTTCTGAAGAAACGCGAGATTTTCGATCCGCTGTATCCCTCACTTTGGCCGTCGCCCGCTGATAATCACGGAGGCAATCCCGACAGAAAGTCGGCCGCTTCCCATCTGGTTTGAACGGCACCTCGATATCCGTACTACAGGTATCACAAGTCGTCGGATACATGACCTTTACCTTGGTCACCACTTCTTCCGCAATCATTTGCGTTGTCTTTTCTGAAACAGACATCACCTCTCCCTCTGGTGCCGATACTTCAGGTATCACAGTTACTCCTTCAATCACACTATGTTTCTTTTCTGGCTGAGGTGACACTTCGACAACCCCAGAGGGAGAAGCAGGTGCGAGGGGTTTCCGCATCGATGCCGTCCGCGATGGAGCTGTCGGAGTTGCCACGACTCGCCTCGGCGGAGCGCTCGCGCCAGGGGTTGTCGTCGATGTCGCTGATACTTTCACTATTTCTATCGATGGCTTCGTCGAAAGTGTCGGTCTGTTTTTCTCCAGTAACACCCGCTTCTCCTCTTCGGTCAGCATGCCGCTCCACCTCCGAATCTTATCTTCCACATCCGCCCGACTGTTCGTGTAGCGTTCGCGGGAAATTCGAATGACTTTCTCTTCATTTTCCTCCGTCGCCTGAATTGCAATTGGAGGAAGGGTTACTGCACTAAAGGCATCTCCGGAAATACCATCAATCATGAGTTTGAGATAGATATGATATTTCGGCAAATTCACCAAGTCGTTCAGCATGAACACCGGCTCGAATTCTTTCTCGAGAAATTCCGCATCCATAGCTCCCACACGAAAGGCGACGATAGTCCCCGCATTCCCGAATATCGCATTGCGTACTTTCTCATCGATTTGTTCGACATACTGATTCGCGAGGATGAGGTTCAAATGATATTTACGAGCTTCGGAGAGGATATTGGCAAATGATTCCGTTGCGAAGTTCTGAAACTCATCGACATAGAGATAAAAGTCATTGCGGGTCTCTTCCGGAATATCGACGCGTCCCATCGCAGCGAGCTGGATCTTCGTAATCATCATGGCACCGAGGAGCGCGCTGTTATCCTCGCCGATACGACCCTTGGAGAGATTCATGATGAGTATTTTCTTACCATCCATAATCTCACGAATATCGAACGATGAGATCGTCTGACCCACGATATTACGAATAAGTGAACTCGACAGGAACTGACCGACCTTGTTCTGGATCGGAGAAATCACTTCCTGAAGCACACGATCGCTCCACTTCGGGAATTCATCCACCCAAAAAGACCGGATTACGGGATCAGTGATCTTCTCCACAACGCGCTCGCGATAGGATTTATCGACGAGGATGCGCGTCACCCCGAGGAGTGTACTCCCCGGATATTCGAGCAGGGCGAGGATGGCATTGCGAAGGATATACTCGAGCCGTGGCCCCCAGGAGTCCGCCCAGATCTTCTTGAACACACCGATGAGTCCCGAAGAAACGAGATGACGATATTCCTCGCTCACTTTCTCCATCACATTAAACGCAATCGGGAAATCCTGATCCGCCGGATTGAAATAGATGACATCATTGATACGATCGGCTGGTATGGCCTTGAGGAGTTTCTCCGCGGTATCGCCGTGCGGATCGATATACGCGACACCATGCCCCTTCTGAATATCCTGAATGACGAGATTTTCGAGGAGGTTGGTCTTCCCCATACCAGTCTTGCCGATGAGGTACATGTGACGACGACGATCATCCGTCTTGATACCGAATGGTCGTTCCTGATTCCGAAAATTCGTTTTCGCAAAGAATGCGATTTCACTGTAGGACATATACGGGAGAAGTTAGGGATGATAGATGACCCGCCCGCAACGATTCGCAATCCCGCCCTGGCGGGAGTAGCGATTCGGGCGGGGAGGTGAGAAAATTGAGAATATTATACCAAAAAAACTATTCCACCGGGAGATTCGCTGGAGCGCCACCTCGTTTCGCCATAACCCGGGTCATACTCGGTGTCATCACAGCCATATCTGGGAGATGAAATACCGTCGCGAGCTCCTCCGTACTGAGGTACATCGTATTACTCGAATCATCCCAATCACGATCCCGATAGTGCGTATAGATGAGTCGCTGACGAAACCGGAGTCGTTCCTTCGCAAACAAAGTATACACGCTCGTTTTGGTATCATTATTCGGTTTGAAGCTATTGAGACTCATACTATTGAACTGTTTGATGCCACCGATAAAGGATGACACGAAAGATTTGTCGAAACCATCCCTCCGCCCGACATAGAGGAATCGCATTTTCGTCTTGAACTGCTGTTTGGTCATATTCAATTCCACCGCTTTCAGGATATCTTTCTCCCCCGGTGTGAGACGGAATTCCAGTGGTCCTAATTCTTTCTTCTCAGATTCCAAACCCGTAAACTCAACTTCCTGCGCGAGCAATCCCTTATGCAAATTTGTCCCCACCTCAATAAAGTCATGCCAAATCTGCCGGAGCACACCAATTTCTTCATTAGGAGTCTTGCCAGTTAGCTCATCGACGATCTTTTTTCCATATTCCTTCACCCACTTCTGTTCATCTCCGCGAGGTTCGATGAGATACTGCAACCACAAATGCTGTCCCGGACCGGTCTTCGCCATCACTTCGGTCAATCCTGCGAGCGGATCGATCATCTTCCCGGTCACATCCTCATCGAAATTCGGATAGGTGCGAATCGGATACACATCGGGCTTCACGAATTCAAACTCCGTCCCCCAAACATCCCAATCCTTGTTCGGGATAGTCACTGGAATAGCCTCCACATAATCCTCTACCTCGATAATTTCCACATCTGGATACTGCGCATAAAAATGTGCTTCCAAGAGATTCCGATATATTCGTTGTGTGCGGACATAGAAATGTATGTCTCCCTCCGTTCCGACCATTTCCAGGCTGAAATAATCGGGGAGAATACCCTGTATATATATTTCGATTGGATTCAGAGTCTTGATGACCCCAGCGAAACCGGCGAAAATTGACTCCATGAGCTTCGGGCTCTTCTCCAATTCCCTCGGAGGGATGATTTCGAGCATCATCCATTTCACTGAATACTGATATTTTCGTCGAATATATTTCATCCACAAGATTTTGAACAAAAAATACAAGACAAAAGGAAAGACGAGAAACCACACATCCAGCATGGCTCCAAACATACCGACAAGCGGTTGGAAAAATTCTCGCAGAATATTCATGTTGGAAAGGAGTTTCGGACGGTTCTCCGAAACGATTTAGTATTACCAAAACACTACCACTCCCATTGCAACAGAGGGGCTGTTCATATTATCCCGCATTTGGTCGCTCTCCACAAGAGCAACAGACTACGGCTTCACGGTATAGAGATTCTTTCCCACCCGTTCAAAGAAAATATTCAGATTGATAGAAATGGTCGATCGCTTGACTTCCCGTACTTTGAGCACTTCGGTCAAAATCGCTTCTTTCGTCATCGGTTTCCCGACGCGGTTCAAAATATCAGTGACGACATCCTTCACGGTCCCCTTGCGATACCCCCATTCAGAAAGTGCATAGATACCCCTCCCGACGAGGATGAATCCGGCATCTTTGATGAGCTCGTTATGCACGGTCTGCGGGTGTGTTTTCTTCCCCGTACGATTGAGATGATATTCGTCGATCAACCTCGCAATCTCACGGAAGTGCAGTGGCTTCCCTCCGGTCTTCAATACGAGACGCGCCTTCTCTCTGGTGCCACGGGGACGGACATCACTCCAGTGTGACAATCCCCATTGACCGAACACATTCTCGAGCACTTCAGCCGATACCTGGAGGAAACGACGCAGATTCTCCACGGTAATATCGGGATGTTCCTTTTTCAAGTGCTTCAAAAATTCATCCCATTCGAGAACTTTTCCCGCTTTACCGAGTACGGTCTTCGCATGCTCATGAATCGCCTCCCAATGCTCGAAAGAAAAATCCGAGAGTACATAGATACGCTTTCGGTTTTTCGTCTCTTTCTCATGACGAACCGTTGGCAGACATTCCAAAAAGGCGAGAAGCGCACCACCCTCACGCATATCACCGCCCGTCAATATTCGCCTCAGCGTTTCAGATTCCAAGATACCATCATTCGCCTGGAGTGTTGATTCGATGAGGTCCTTCGCCGAGATAAACAAAGGGTGATCGCGTTTCTGTCGAATAACTCGCAGGCCATGCTCCACGACCTGGCGGACTCGTTCTCTCGTAATGTGATACGATTGACCGATCTCCTCCAGCGTCTTCGCTTCGCCCGAAACGATGCCAAAACGAGCCTCGAGAATATCCCGGCTCCGGGGTGGCATACCCTGAAGTAACTCCGTCAACGCTGAAACAAAGGAAAAATTGACTTTTTCCAGAGGGATATTCTTCAATTTTTTCGCCGATTCAACCATAGCCTTGTATTGATAAGTGAGTCCCTCTACATTACCGCATATTCCTCTCTTTTGTCAAGGATTCGTGTTCCATCATCCGCACACTCTCGTTCGAGTCTCACGAGAGACAAAAAAACAGCCCCGCCGAAGCGGGACTGTCCGAAAAGAATTGCGTTGAAATCTTTTTCTTTTTATTCTGCAGATCGGCGACGACTTGCTACGGTGCGACCAGCGGCACGACGAGCCGGAGCGGCACGACGAGCAGTGGTAGCGCGACGAGCCGGTGCAGCACGGCGAGCAGTCGTTGCACGACGAGCTGGTGCAGCAGCACGAGCGGTTGTCCGGCGACGAGCTGGTGTAGCGCGACGAGCAGTAGTAGCACGGCGAGCTGGTGCAGCACGACGAGCAGTTGTCCGACGACGGGCGACAGTTTTCTTCGGTGCCATACTTTTTCTGTTAACGAATTACAGTGGTAAGTATACCACAATATATCAACGGAAGAAATAATTCTGTCAAGAGGCGCGACGCATGCGGAGCAAACTTCGACAACGCAACCGATCGAGAGCGGTGAGCGGTCCCACCATGGCGACATTCAGATGTTCGGTAATGAAGAGTTCTCTCGCGACGCGCATCACATCTTCCGTCGTCACCGAAAAAACACGCTCGCGATATTGATTGAGTTCCTTCGCCTTCTTATTCATGAGCATCCCCTTCGCCAAATCGAAGGCGAGGTACGATGAATCTTCGGAGGAGATGAACCGTTTATTCACGAGAAAATTCTTCGCATCATCGAGATCGGATTCATGAACCCGTTCGCTGATGATGCGTTCGTGCTCTTCGATCAATACCTCGATGACGGATCTCACTTTCTCCCGATCGACGCCCGTATGCGTCACGACATATCCCGTCGTCCCACGGGATTCCGATAGTGTCGAAAGGTCGTAGACAAGCCCCAATTCCTCACGGAGACGAATAAAGAGACGGGCACTCGTATTCCCGCCGAGGAGTACCGCGATGAGCTTCAATGCATAATGATCCGGGTGACAGAGCGGGTACGAACGGAATCCGAAGGCGATCCGCACTTGTCCAGATGCACGATGGAGTGACCGGAAGTGCGGTCTCGACTGACGATCAGCGATGAGAAAATCAGCGCGCTTCTTTCCTGAAGAAAAATCGCCGAGATATTTTCCGACGAGTGATTGTACTTCATCGTATGACGCTCCACCGGCAATCGTGATGACATAATTTCTCGCGCCATAATGCGCCTCGAAAAACCGAGCGATATCATCCGCGTGAATGCGCCGGAGTGTCGTTTCCGATCCAATCATTTTTCGAGAAACCCGATCAGTCTCATAGAGACACTTTTCAAATAGGTCATCTGCCGTATTGAATGCGGACTCTTCATACTGACGCAATTCTTCGAGAATCACATTGCGCTCTGCAGTAAGTTCTTCCTCCGAGAAAACAGGATTGAAGAAAGACTCATGCATAAACTGCAGGGATCGCTCGAGTCCCGCGCGTGGCGTCTTCACCACGAGCCAGGTGAATTCCTTCACCGTATACGCATCGACACTGCCACCATATCGTTCGATTTCCCGCTCGAGAGAAGCGAGGAGTGGTCGTGCTTTCTTCCCTTTGAAAAGCATGTGTTCGAGGAAGTGAGCCGTACCCTCCTTCCCCAAGGGGTCATTGGCCGAACCCGCATGAATAGCAAACACGAGCGAGACTACCTCGCTCTCTGGCCGCAGGGCACAGCCCAACCGAAGTCCGTTTTCCAGAACATCGTAATGATATTGAATAGCCATACATCATCATTATCCCTTCCGGATGAGTCCACCATACGGTATCACACTGATCGAAGGATCTCGCTCAAGGAGCGCATCGATGAGCACATTCATTCCGATGGAATCGCTCGCGAGATGACCGCAGTAGATGAGATTCACTCCGACCTCTTTCGCCATCCCGAAATACTCCTTGCTGAAATGTGGACAGAGAATCGTCTCGATACCGGACTTCGCCAAGAAACGAATCATCGATGGGTCGCTCTCCTGTCCGCCGATAAACTCAGAGAGCGCGACTCGTCCGAGCGGTGAGGACGATTCCCCGAGGGCGATGAACGGTCCATTCCCGCGCTCACTCGCCTCACGATACTCGAAAATCTCCGAAAGCGCCTGTAGTGCATCACCGAGAGTTCCGGAGGAGGCTGGCTCGAGTTTCTTCGCAAGGATCGGCACCATGGCATTGTCAGCAAGGGTATGAATATTCGCCACATCGATACCGACGAGTTTCGCCATCTGCTCTTCACGAAGAAAATTACTCCCACTTAATTCCCTGCGAAGTTCCTCGCTGGAGGCTATAAGTGGACCTCTCACGACATCAGGATCGACACCGTACACGGACATATTATCTCCCTGTTGCAAGAGCATATCAGGAAGTCCTGCGACCGTTCTCCCGATCGGGTGATGTGTCAGGATAAGATCGCAACCCTGTTCTCGCGCAAAGAAAATATCAAACGGGGTGCAGTCGATCATGGAAGCGATCTTTCGAATCGGTTTTCCGGCATCAGCACAAAAAACAATTCCACTGTCGGGATATTCCTGCGTCACTGCCTCTTCTCTTGGCTTCAAATCACATGCCCTCCCTCTATCGAGAAAAATGTCGAACGCTTCATGTAGGGTTATCATACTCTCTCATTTATTATCGAACGGTTACTTACGAATATACCGATGCTTGACGGAACGAGGTGAGGTAAGAGGACTCTGCTCGAAAGGACCGGTACCGAATGGGAAAAAACCGATATCGAGATGTGCCGAAGCGAGTTTGTCCGACACCAATTCCCCGTATCCCGTCGAATACTGGAGGAGGAGTTTCTTGAACAATTTTTTCAGATTCGCTTCCTCGGTCTTCTTCAATACGACACCTTCCTTCAATTCAAATTCAAAGCCGAGGTGATGCGTCTCCGTAAGACACATGATGAAAGAAGCGACGGCAGAGAACTCGGCATGATCCGCAAAGATTTCCTCGATATCCGCAGGGAAGATGTTCGCACCATCGACTGAAATGGTCCCATCCGACCGGCCATAGATATAGAAGAAAGGGAGCTTGAGATACCGGGATGGATCAAGCGACAACGATCGCTCAATAAGAGGAAAATCGATACCGACATCACCCAATGCTCGAAACATATCCCGATACTTCACTCGACCGCGCTCATCTTGAATGTTATATCGTACCCGAGGCAATGCTGTCCCCGGAAGGATAGAAGAGGTCGCGAGCTCCGTAACCATACGAGAATCATCATGCTCGCGGATGATTTCTTCGTTGAAATACATGGTCGGATCATACTGGAAAAACATCGGGAGGCGACGATCGACCGAAATATCCGTCTTGAAAAGACGAAGGAAGAGCTGTCGAACCGATTCCTTATCCCTCGGCAAGAGGAGTGCTGTATCCGAAACCCCGGGGAAATATCGGCTAATCATCTTCTCCGCTTCTTTCGGATCATCGTAGAAAGTCTGGTACACATGCATAATCCGACGAATTGTAACGGTGAGTTCATTCTCCATTCCTTCCCCGAGACCGATATCGGTCGAACCGAAGGCGGAAAAAACCTTCGCTCGCTCACCGAGGAAATCCTTCAAATGAAGGCGCCACTCTTCGATAAACCCCTCCCCACCGGAAAGAATGTCGATATGCCACTCTTCCCAGTTGAAGCCCTGTTTCTGTCCCTCTTCGAAGAGATGAGCGAGAAATGGCGGGTATCCAGCAACGAGATACTGCTCCCCCTTTCCGAGGGCGGCGAGCATCTCCAATGTTTTCTCTCCGTTCACACCGATATTTACCACTCGCGCGAGACGAGTGGCTGATTTCGTAAAATCAATCGCCGTCGGCCAGGTGCCGAAAGCCCAACAATTGATAATCGTCAGTGGTGCCTCATCGTATTGGTA
>JBATLQ010000082.1:0-3347 GCA_049289395.1 Candidatus Moraniibacteriota bacterium
TTTCCACCACCTATTTGTAATCCAGGATATTTACCAAGGAGAACGCTTTTTATTTCCCCGTATGAAGAAAGTCCGTCTGCACGGACGGCGAGATATACGGAAAGATTTTTTTCATCCGCCATCCGCAAAATCTCTTCCATGAGATCTGCTCCCGGGAAACGACATTTCAATTTCTCACCACGAAAAAACGACACCAGTGCAATACCGAAGCCATCCGCCACGCGCATATCACACTGATTCAAAACATTCCTAAACTCCGGATTCCGATCGGCCTCCACGAGAAACTCCGGATTCACCGTGGCAATCTGATGAAACTTCGGCTCATCGAGAAATCGATCCACGCGAGAGATGATTTCCGTCCGAGACAGATTGTCAATTTCAACACCGAGGATACGCATAATAATTTCGAATTTCTATTTTTGAATTTCGAGTGAATTTTTCAATCATTCAATTTTTGAAACATTCACTCGAAATTCGTACTTCAAAATTCATAATTCGCTCTTTTTAGAGCAAAGAGAATTCCGCGAGAGGGATATATTTCCGCTTGCCATTTTCAGAGACACTCTCATAGAGCGTCACACCAGAGACGGACTCAGCGAGATTCACCGACTCATGGATATCTGGTCGCTCCGGCAATCTCGCCCAACGAGTCCGCAGTACTCGACCAAGTGTGATATGCGGTACGAATGTCTTGTACTCCGGATCAAAAGAAGAGAGGCTCGCCTCCAAAGCATTGCGAAGTTTTGCGAGCCCCTCGCTCGGCTCACCCGTGAGCCACAGCATCTTCGCTTCATCTCCACCCTTTGGTGTCAGCTTGATTTCATTAAAAGACATATCGAAAGATTCAGTCTCTCTCAATGCGTCCGTAATATCCTCACAGATACTCGGCAAATCATCATCCTTCACGAGCCCGAGGAATGCCAAAGTCACATGAAAATTCTCCTCCCGTCCGAAACGAATCGGGAGATGTTGCCACGATTCCATCTTGCGGATGATCCGTTTCCCGAAAGACTGAGAAATTGGGATACCGACAAATACCCTACGATAGTGCATACTGATTCCAAAAAAAGAATTCCTAACCCCCTAAAAATACCCGAAAAGAAGCCAAAAGTCAACCCGCACACCAATTATGTGCAACGCGAAAGGCGAAAAAACTCATTACCGAATAAAACTCCTCTATTCTTAAAGCACATATTTGGTGTGCGGGTCAAGCCCACACGCCATAACCCGTAGATGCTACAATACCATCATGAAGAACATACTCGAAGAAAAACCGAAAAAATACGCCATAGAGGTCGTACCACTGATTCCACTCCCACTCCTCCGTGAGCCGTTTTTCACCTACGAATATCCGGAGGCTATCGCGATCGGTTCTCTCGTTCGTATTCCCTTCGGCAAACGGAATATACAGGGGGTCGTCTCGAAGGAAGATGAAATGCGCCGACCGCTCCCCTTCAAGACGAGGCCTGTCACGGCAATCGTCGCACCACACTTCCTCACGCCAACACAAATGCAACTCGCACAGTACATCGGCAAATCGTATTTCACTCCGCTCGGTATTGCTCTCAAACATTTCCTGCCGAAACAGGTAACCGAGCGCCAGAAAAAAAAGAGGATAAGAGCATCGCTCATCCCTCTCCCGAAACTCTCTGTATCACAGAGAAAAATTTCGACTGCCATCATGAAAGAAAAACGCAGTCATTACCTTTCTGCGTCAGTCGAAGAAAAAATATCGCTCTTCCTCTCACTCGCGAAGAAAACGATAGCGAAGAAAAACGGACAGCTCCTCATCCTCGTCCCCGACATACTGCTCGCACGGGAACTGTTCGAGACATTTGAAATGTATTTCGATTCATCGCTCCTCGCCCTCATCACGAGTAGTCTCTCCGATGGCACATACTTCACCTATTGGGAATCCATCCGGAACGGTGAGGCGCGCATCATCATCGGCTCTCGTCAAGCACTCTTTGCTCCATTTCATGGTCTCCAAACAGTACTCCTCGACTTCGATGGTCATGACGGATACAAGCAATGGGACATGATGCCACGGTATGAAGGTAGTGTCGTCGCAAAGCATCTCGCATCCCTCCATGAAGCAAACTTCATCACGGTTTCCCCAACGCCGACACTCCAAACTCTTTTCGAACACGATGCAGAGCATACACCCATATACGGTGCAAGTATTTTCGACGACCAGCAATCACGAAACCATATCATCCTCTCTGATCTCAAACTCGATCGCTACAAAAAAAACTTTTCTCCCTTCTCCCTCCTCACCATCGAACACATACGAGAAGCACGGGCACGAGGCGAGCGCGTACTCCTCATCGTGAACCGTCAGGGCACGAGTATTTTCTCCGTCTGCGAACGATGCAAGGAGGTGCTCCGTTGTCCGAATTGTGAACGCGCCCTCGTCGGCACGAAGACCGGATCCTACCGATGCCTACATTGTTCCTATCACACCAAAGAATTCCCCTCCTGCCCGAACTGTAAGGGTATCAATTTCAAAAATGTTGGTTTTGGAACGGAGAAATTGGAACGGGAATTGAAACGCATCTTTCCACATGCGCATATCAGGCGATTGGATGCGACATCGCGCCGATCGAAACGAGACGAGGGCGATATCCTGAAGGAAGCACGATCAGGAAATATCGATATGATTGTCGGTACCGAAGCGGCACTCCTCGCTCCGTCTCTCCCAGGGCTCGGACTCATCGTCCTCCTCGATGGTGACAACGCACTCCGTTTCCCCGACTATCAGGCAGAGGAACGACTCCTGCGTACACTCGCCATCGCGCTCGGACGGATAACAAGAAAGCACAATACAGGTAAGCTCATTATCCAAACATTCCACTCCGAACATCCACTCTTTCGCGCCCTCACCGGAGGAACGATGGAGCATATCATCGAAACACTGAAAAAGGATCGCGCACTCTTCTCCTATCCCCCGTATGGAACGATCGTCAAATGCTCTATCGATGATGCTAATGAGAAAAAAGTTGAACAGATAATACGACGCGCAATAACTATCCTCTGCCCACACAGTGAGGAAGAACATTCCTATACCGTGAGTGATCCAGTCATACCACTCGTACCGAAACTACGAGGGAAATATAAGCGCTTCATCATTCTCCGTATCAAAGGACTCACCATCCCCAAAGGTCTCCACCAATCCCTCAGGGTACTCTCTGCGCAGGGCTTCTCCATAGACCGCAACCCCCTTTCTCTTTCCTGAAAAATCCGCTATACTGTGCGTATGAAATACTCCCTCGTAACGGGCGCGGAGAGCGCCGTACTCCGAAAAAAATCCCTTCCCGTCGAAGATCCCCTGACACCGGAGATACAGG
>JBATLQ010000083.1:0-1860 GCA_049289395.1 Candidatus Moraniibacteriota bacterium
AGCGGGCTATGCGTAGGCGGTTGTGTGTGGTTCGCGGATGTTAGAGCTACCACTAAACGCGGATATGGGAGCGCCTCGGTCGCCGTGAGGGTGGAGAAAAGAGCAATCAAAACGTTATAAAGTAATGATGCTTTTTTCGGAGACTGAAACGGCGAAGCAAAACCAAAAATTTCCTTTCCATTTCTTTTTCCGCTTCGCGGTGGAGGGGTGGGGGGAGGAGACGCGAGAAAAATGTAAGGAAATTTTTTGGTTTTTGCACACGCGAGTACTCGAGCGTGTCCGAGGCGCATTCCCTCGCTTCACCACGCAATCGGAGCGTACGGAGAGGTTTAGAGCCACTACGCGCTCCGCGCGTGCGATTCAGTCCTCGTCGGGATTTTGCCCAAAATACATTCGAACTTCGTCCAATACACACCGCAAAAAAAAGTATGTAACTCGTTACATACTTCTTTTTATTTCGTCTCATTCATTCGTACGAAGTGGGCGAACTCGTCGCCCTTCGCTTCGAAGTTTTTCCAGAGGGAGTAACTCGGGGAGGCGGTGGAGAGGAGACATATCTTCCCCTGCTCGGTATGCTCGAAAGCGAAAGCAACGGCTTCTTCCATGCTCTTCGTCTCGAGGATATTGAATCCATCGTGTGATGAAAGTATTCGCGCGCCACTCTCTGGAAAGAGAACAATATTCCGAATACCAAACTCACGCAATACTGTTTCCAACTCATGAAAATCATATCCGCGGTCGGATCCCCCGAGGAAAATCGTATCGACATGCCCGAGTGCGCGGAGAGCAGCGATGGTCGATTCGGGCGTCGTCGAGATGGCATCATCATAGAAATCGATACCGCGAAATGTCCCGAGATGCTCCAGACGATGTGGCAATGGTTTGAAATTCCGAAGCGCACGAGCGATGGCGTCATCTGATACCTTGCAGAGCCGTGCGACCTTCACCGCCGCCTGTATATTCTGGAAATTATGATCCCCGAGAAGCGTGAGTTCGGATCGGTCGAGTGGCAACGGTTCCGTGACCGGCCCTTCGATGGCGGTATCTCCCGGCTTTTGAAATTGGAAGATCCGTCGCTTCGCGGCATAGTACGGCTCCACGCCTCCATGATAGTCCATGTGATCCGGGAAGAGATTGAGGAGAACGGCGATATTCGGCGAATACTCGATATCATCGAGCATATAACTTGAGAGTTCGATCACGAATATCTCTTCCGGATCGATTTCCCCGAGCAAGACTTCCAACATCGGGGTTCCGATATTACCGAGGAGTCGTACTTTTTTTCCCGCCTCTTTCAACACTTCATAAATGAGACTCACGGTCGTGCTCTTCCCCTTGCTCCCGGTCACCCCGATGGTGAAGTTTTTGTTCTGTGAGAAAAAGATATTCGTTGCGGTCGTATACGGCACCGTCACCTTTCCTCTCGCTATCCCGGGCGTCTTCACGACGAGATCGTACTGTTGTTGTTCACTGAGATAGTTCTTGCTTAGCTGCTCATCAGCGATACCAATACGCAAGTGGGGAAAGTATTTTTGAAGATACCGCTCCGTCACCGCTCCTTCCCGCCCATACCCGAGAATGAGGACGCTCTCGATACCGATGAATCGAAATGGGGTCGGGAGCGTCGGAGCCGGGACGGTCGAGAAAACCTGCACCATGAGATCAGCGACATCACCGATCTTCGGGAGAAATGTCTCCATGACGATATCTCCCGCGAATTTTTCTGCGGAGAGACTGAGCGCGACCCGTGACTCCTCAAATGTCCCTACACAGTCAAATGGCTTCATCTCACCGAATCCGAGAATATCCCCGAAGAGCGGAACGAGGGATGCATCGGCGAAGAGATTCTTCTGAAATATA
>JBATLQ010000084.1:0-4703 GCA_049289395.1 Candidatus Moraniibacteriota bacterium
GGGTTGACCCCGCACCTATTTGGCACTTATGGAGCTTTAATCACAATAAGTATCGGAGATTCTTGAGAGTACTGGTGCCAATAGACTGCTTCTTTGCGCCCTTGTCGCCGTGCCCAATAGGTGCGGGGTTGACAGGCTTTCCGGCTCTGCTATTATAGATAAGTCGCTTTTGAGAAAAAGGACTTTTTATTTCTCAATTTGGTTTCATTTGTGACCTTATTGGGACTGAAATGAGAATGGCGGAATGATGGCAAGAGACATTCCTCTGTTTCGTTTCCGATTTGCAACTTGACAATTCTGTTGAAAGAAATTTACCCGGGGCACGGAAGCCCTGGGGATTGAGAGTATTTCAGCAAAACGAGGTCAAATATGTCAGAATTTGTAGCGAACAATTTCGAAATTGTTAATCGGAATCTCTTCGCTGCAAACCGGTTGTCCGCTGGGATTTTCCCCTCAAAAGGAGAAGATCGGCGGACGATAAACAAGAAGAATACAGAGAAGAAGAAGGTTACTGACGTATATGGTGGATGCCTTGACTCGAATGAGCGATGAAGGACGCAGTAGGTTGCGAAAAGCTTCGGGGAGCTGCCAAACAAGCTTTGATCCGGAGGTGTCCGAATGGGGTAACCCCTTCCGATTCGTCGGAGGATCATGATCTGAATACATAGGGTCATGAAGCGCACCCTGAGAATTGAAACATCTTAGTATCAGGAGGAACAGAAATTAAATTAAAGATTCCGTAAGTAGTGGCGAGCGAACGCGGAAGAGTCTAAACCGATGCGGAGCATCGGAATGACCAATTTCCAATTTCCAATTTCCAATCAATTTCCAATGACCGAATAATCAATGACCAAATGAAGAGCATTCTTTGTTTGTAATTTGAAAATTTGTGATTTGTGATTTGTTTGAAATTTGTGATTTGGTTATTGGGAATTCTGCTGCTCCGCAGCGGGGTTGCGAGGTCTTTGTACTCGTTTGATCGGGGGCCTACGCTTTTTCTTAGAAGAAATATCTGGAAAGATATGTCACAGAGGGTAATAGCCCCGTATTCGAAAAGAAAAATCGTACGCTGCAAAGATTCTCAAGTAGGGCGGGGCCGGAGAAACCCCGTCTGAATCCGGGAGCACTAACTTCCAAGACTAAATATCATTCGAGATCGATAGCGAACTAGTACCGTGAGGGAAAGGTGAAAAGAACCCCGAAAGGGGAGTGAAATAGAACTGAAACCATATACTAACCAAGAGTCAACGCCGTGCATGGCACAGGAATTTTAAATTCAGAATTCAGAATTTTGATTGAATGTTTAATGTCTTAATTTTTTAATGCATTAAATAATTCAGAATTGATTCGAAATTCGAAATTAAAAATTTGAAATTTCCGTGCTGTGCACGGTTATGGCGTGCTTTTTGCAGAACGATCCAGCGAGTTTGATCTCTACAGTCGCCTAAGGGACAGAAAAAGTTCCGGAGGCACAGTGAAAGCGAGCCTGAATAGGGCGTTTATGATTGTAGGGACAAGACCCGAAGCCAGACGAGCTACACATGAGCAGGGTGAACTCTGGGTAAAACCAGAGGGAGGCCCGCACCCACTCACAGTACGACATGAGGGGATGACTTGTGTGTAGGGGAGAAATTCCAATCGAGTTTGGCGATAGCTGGTTCTCTCCGAAATAGCTTGAGGGCTAGCGTCCGGCCATTGTATCCGAGGGGTAGAGCTACTGAATGAGAATTCGCCGCTTGCGGTAGGGTTTTCAATCAAACTCCGAATACTCGTGATATGTACCCGGGCAGTCAGAACTACGGGGCTAAGCTCGTAGCTCAAAAGGGAAAAAGCCCAGACCGTCAGCTAAGGTCCCGAAATTCATGTTCAGTGGGAAAGGAAGTGAAATCTCTGAGACACCTAGGAGGTTGGCTTAGAAGCAGCCATCCTTTAAAGAGTGCGTAATAGCTCACTAGCTTAGAGATTATGCGCCGACAATGTAACGGGGCTCAAACATGATACCGACGCTACGGATGCCACACCTATTTTGCGTATGCGCCTTTGGCGCAAAGAAAACCTGCGAGATATTCAGTTTTTGAGGATTTTGCAAATTTTCTTGTAACGCATAACTTTTCGAAGTTGTGACGCAAAATAGGTGTGGCATGGTAGGAGAGCGTTCCGTATGCACTGAAGCGAGAGTGGGTGACCCCTCGTGGAGCGTACGGAAGCGAGAATGCTGGAATGAGTAACCGCAATGGGAGTGAGAGCCTCCCACACCGAAAGCCCAAGGTTTCCCGGGCCATGTTGATCATCCCGGGGTGAGTCGGTCCTAAGGCAAGGCTGAAAGGCGTAGTCGATGGATAACAGGTTAATATTCCTGTACCGATTCTGTATTCGATGGAGTGACGCATCTTTGTACTTTTCGCCCCTTATTGGATTGGGGTTTACTTTTCGAGGACGCTTTGTAGGCAAATCCGCAGAGCATACATCCGAGGAAGGCGACGAAGTGTGTAGCAATACATACGAAGGAAAGGGAGCAGGGTGCCAGGAAAAGCTTCTAAGGTTCATACAGAATCGTCCGTACCGCAAACCGACACAGGTGGGCAGGTCGAGTAGACCAAGGTGAACGGGTGAGCGTCCGTAAAGGAACTAGGCAAAAAAGCTAGACGTAAGTTAGCAATATGTCTTCCCGATGCTTCGCATCGGAATGACCAATTTTCAATTTCTAATTTCCAATCAATTTTTAATGACCAAATGTCTAATGATTCAAACGGAGAAGGTTTCTCGGTTTGTGGTTTGGTATTTGTGATTTGTGTTTTGTTTGGTATTTGTGATTTGATATTTGGAAGTTCTGCTGCGGAGCGTCGGGCGCAGCGAAAGTTTTTCAACCGACTGTTTATCAAAAACACAGCTCTCTGCAAACCCGCAAGGGGAAGTATAGGGGGTGACGCCTGACCAGTGCCGGAACGTTAACGGAAGCGGTTCACGCCAATTCCCGAAGCGCCGGTGAACGTCGGCGATAACTATAATCGTCCTAAGGTAGCGAAATTCCTTGGCAGGTAAGTTCTGTCCTGCATGAAAGGCGTAACGAGTTGAAAACTGTCTCTACGGATAGCCCGGTGAAATTGCAATGACGGTGAAGATGCCGTCGACCTACATCAAG
This sequence comes from Candidatus Moraniibacteriota bacterium, assembly GCA_049289395.1. GTDB lineage: Bacteria > Patescibacteriota > Minisyncoccia > Moranbacterales > UBA1568 > CAYTED01. The sequence goes on from JBATLQ010000084.1 coordinate 3,143, forward strand.
ACGAAAAGACCCCATGGAGCTTTACTATAACTTGGTATTGACATAGAGCGTTTGTTGCCGAGCATAGGTGGGAGACTATGAAACCCGGATTCAGGTTCGGGTGGAGTCACCAATGGAATACCACTCTGCAAATACTCTATTTCTAACCCGCGGCCGTAATCCGGTCGGGGGACAGTGCCTGGTGGGTAGTTTGACTGGGGCGGTCGCCTCCTAAAAAGCAACGGAGGCGTTTACAAAGGTTGGTTAGGTCCGGATGGAAATCGGGCCGATAGCGCAAAAGCATAAACCAGCTTTACTGAAAGACCGATCAGTCGCTCAGTTACGAAAGTAGAATTTAGTGAACCGACCATTACTCGTAGGAGTGTGGAAGATCATCAGATAAAAGTTACCCTGGGGATAACAGGCTGATCTTGCCCAAGAGTCCATATCGACGGCAAGGTTTGGCACCTCGATGTCGGCTCATCGCATCCTGGAGGTGGAGAAGCTTCCAAGGGTTTGGCTGTTCGCCAATTAAAGCGGTACGTGAGCTGGGTTCAAACCGTGAAGCAGCTTTTCATTGAGAGCACTTCGCTTTGAGTGAAAGGAGATTTCACAGTTTGAACCCGAGGCACAAGACATCAAAAACACGGCGGCATATACAAGTAATTGTATATGAGAAGCTTACTTATATCGGTGAAGTCCTCTATGATATTAACCTGTCATATGTTAGGATAATACCGAGGGAAGTATTATGGAATTTTCGTCCACAGAAAGAGCATATGTAGCGGGTTTTCTCGACGGAGATGGAAGTGTATATGTAAGAGCGAAACCGAACGATACCTATCGTTATGGATATCAAATAGCTCCATCTATCATTCTGTTTCAATCGGAAAAATCTGCAGAAGCCTTGAAAAATCTTCATGCTATTTTTAATCTTGGGTATATCAGGAAGCGGAAAGATGGAATTCTCGAGCTTACTATCAATAAGATAGATGAGATTCAAAAGTTTATTTTTCTCGTAAAGCCGTTTTCTCTTTTTAAGAAAAGACAGCTTGACCTGATGGAACAGATTATTGAAGCAAAAAAGAATATATCGAATGAAAACGATTTTAAGGAATTGCTCAGACTCGTGGATAGATATCGAGAAATCAATTACTCGAAGAAAAGGAAAATACGCCCGTAGAGACTAATCGTAAGCCTTCTGGATATTTTTTCAGAAGAATTTATAGTCCGATCCCTTCAGTGATGAAGGTTCTCGTCTGAAAAAAGAAAGGCGAGATGTAAAACGAGAATGCGTGAGACAGGTTGGTTTCCTATCTGATGTAGGCGTCGCTGCTTGAGAGAACTCTTTCTTAGTACGAGAGGACCGGAAAGAACAAACCTCTGGTGTATCTGCTGTTCCGCCAGGAGCACTGCAGAGTAGCTACGTTTGGGGAGGATAACCGCTGAAAGCATATAAGCGGGAAGCCCAGCTCAAGATAAGGCAGCTCCGTATTTATACGGAAAATGTCCTGGAAGATGACCAGGTTGATAGGTTTTAGGTGGAAGTCCAGTGATGGATTGAGCCGAGAAATACTAATAC
>JBATLQ010000085.1:0-1984 GCA_049289395.1 Candidatus Moraniibacteriota bacterium
AGAAACAAGCTGAAACAGCGGTCGAACCGCTCCAAAAGCGGAACGACCGCTCGTGCATCTACAGCGGAGAGATCTCTATTTGAAGTTTTAATTGAAACAAAAATCAACTTGGAAGCCGGACTTCCAAGTTGATTTCCTTTGCAATCGAATCAGCTCCTACCCGCCTCTGGAGGGGTCGCACCCGCCTAGCCGTCGAGGCTGGCCGCTCAAGAAGCGGAACGACCGCTCTTTCTTTTCTCAACTCTACCTCCCTGCCCGAATCATTTTTCATTCTGATGAAATATGGGCGGGCGGTCGCTCCGCTGTATTGTACGACTACTCTCTACTCCTGTATCGAATAGTCTTGACTTTTTGATATCAACATACAACTTGACACAAATCATATAATTTGCTACACTTTATATATAATAAATACTATAAATACATGTATGATTGGTAGATTTTATACAGGGAAAATTGATGCCCTTATCGAGCCAAACAAGGTGTTGGTTGTGTATGGTCCACGACAAGCTGGGAAAACAACCCTTATCAAGGAGTTTCTGCGTGGATACACAGGAAAGGTCTATAGCAGTACCGGAGAAAATGCCCCCCTCGCTGATATACTGGCGACAAACGACATCGCGAAAATTACTGCTTTTTTCAGTGGCTACAACCTCATTATAATCGATGAAGCCCAGCAGATTGATGAAATCGGAACGGCACTCAAGATAATCGTCGATCATATTCCTGGTATCTGCGTCATTGCCACCGGATCTTCATCGTTCGACCTCTCCAATAAAATTGGCGAACCACTCGTCGGGAGGCAACGCATCATCACCCTGTATCCACTTTCCGTCACGGAACTCATTGCGCATTTTGGTGGTGCATATCCTGCAGAACATTTAGACCACCTCCTCATATTTGGCGCCTATCCGGAAATACTCACTGCTCCCTCACTCGAAAAGAAAAAGGATCTCCTTGCATCCTTACGGGATGGATACCTCTATCGCGATATTCTCGAAATGGAAAACATTCGCAATAGCAAAAAAATACTTGACCTTCTTCGATTGATAGCATTCCAAATCGGCAAAGAAGTATCGATACAAGAACTTGGTCTCACGCTCGGTATGAGTCGGGCGACGGTAGAGCGATATCTCGACCTCCTGGAAAAATCGTTCGTACTTATCAATATCCGCGGATTCTCGCGAAACCTTCGCAAAGAAGTAACGAAGACCTCGCGTTATTATTTCTACGATACCGGTATACGCAATGCCGTGATCGATAACTTCAACCCACTCAATCTCCGGTCAAGCGATGATGTCGGAATGCTTTGGGAAAATTTCATCGTTACCGAACGACTGAAGAAGCGCTCCTATACAAAAATCCATGCCAACCAGTACTTTTGGCGAACATGGCAGAAACAAGAAATCGACCTCATCGAAGAGCGCGACGGAAAACTCTTTGGATACGAAATCAAATATACAAAGACACATTCAAAAATCCCGTTGCAATGGAAAATAGCATATCCTGAGGCATCTTTCGAAGTGATCAGCCGAGAGAACTACCTCTCATTCATCGCATAATCGTTCCGCCGAAAAATACCTCAGAAATCTTTTTCTTTTAATCACCACCACCACCACCACCCCATGGAGCGAAATTTTAATATTACATTCAACACCATCAACACACTGCCTTACCATTATAGACCATTACTACTGCCATTATTAAAAACATACACTCACCCTGACTGTTACCCCGATGCTCTACAATCAGCCCTGCTCACCACTCGCCTGCTTCCATGTCAAAGTCCCTGGATCCCGACAAGAGAGTATCAGCCCATTACTATCCCTCGCCACCAATCCCTTCGAATTGATGAATGAGAAAGAAACAAGCTGAAACAGCGGTCGAACCGCTCCAAAAGCGGAACGACCGCTCGTGCATCTACAGCGGAGAGATCTCTATTTGAAGTTTTAATTGAAACAAAAACCAACTTGGAAGTCCGACT
>JBATLQ010000086.1:0-4076 GCA_049289395.1 Candidatus Moraniibacteriota bacterium
TCGGATCGGAAATTCCGCTCGGGATTGCTGGTACTTTCTATCTCTTCTTCGCGACCCCATTCGCATTCTTCCAAATATTCAAAGGAGTGTCACTCACACTCATCGAGAAGTATTTTTCCTTCCTCACATTTTACTTTTTTATCTATACGCCAATCTTCTTCTTTCTCAATCAGCTGGCTGGAGTCAGAATATCGGTCGGGAATATCCTCATAACCAACCTTATTATCTTCGCCATCGCCCTCATTGCAACAAAATTACGGCACGGAAACAAAATAACCCTCAGATGGAATTTAATCTCGAGCAAACGGAACAGACTCTTGCTCGCCGCACTCACAACATTCGCCATTATCCACCTAATCAACTACCATTTCTACCGATTCATACCAGAATGGGATGGATATGCCGATCTCATCAATATAGAGAAAGGGCTGGAAAATCATGGCGTGGCGCAAGAATACCGGGGATTTTTCTACACCTCAATTGGTGTTCTTTCCACATTTTCAGGAATACAGCCCTACACCATTTTCACCGTCGTCTTCATTGGACTCCAAACATCCCTCCTACTCGTCCTCTCGCGCATCATCCAAATTCTCAGCATACAGAAGAAGCTTATCGAAACATTCGTCTACCTTCTCGCACTCTCCGTTCCGGTCATCAACATGGAAGTCGACATGACTCGTCCGCAGAATGTCGTCATCATCTTTCTGCCAATCCTTATTTACTTCATATTCTGTTTCTTAAAGGAACGAAGACCAACATTCTTCATACTCGCAGCCATCATTGCCATCGGAGGACTGAACTACCACGAATTTTTCATCTTTCCACTCCTTACCTACGCACTCTGGATTGCATCTTCCTTCTTCCGGAAAGCACTCTCGAAAAAAGAATCAAGAGAAAGCCGGATCATCGCCACCCTCATACTCACATGCATTGTCCTTGTTGGTATACTCGCAACACAGAAGATAGGAACCGCACAAGGAGTAATCGCAATCATAGGAAGCATCCTCCGAGACATCTCAGATACGTCCTCATGGCGACTCTGGTTCATCGGAAGTTATTCGAGCAGTGGAGTTGATTTCCAGATGGGCTGGCCAGGACTGATTGGTGCAATGAAATACTACGCTTACTATCTGAGCCCGGCTCTCGCATTATCCGTCGCGATGCTCATAGCGGCATTGACCGAAAAAAAATCTCTCCTGAAAAATGACATCCTAATACGAACTATCCTCCCGCTTCTCATAGTATTCTTCGTATTCGCCGAAATCCTGCCCCGTCTCAATCATGTCTACCTCCCGGAACGATTCTGGCTTCTCATGGACATATTGCTCATTCTCGCCTCCATTCCACTTCTCAGACACGCCATCGAGAAATTTCGTAATCGATCACGGACGACGATCCTTGCATTCATCTCCCTTCTCTGTGCCATCGGTATAGCCGGATCGTTCTACGTCGCCATCGGAAAGAAAGCACTCACATCAGAAATAGAATACCGCGCCGCAATGTGGATCCGCAAGAACACATCCGGAAGCTCCTCGTTCATCACGCAGGCGGCCAATGGTCCAATGATTGACTTCTTCGCAAAGAGAACCACCATCCCGGTAGATCCGGAGTATTTCCTCTCGGAGCAGATCCTCGAACAGAATCCGGAAACCGAGATAGACCACCTCAACCGATACGTCGACAAACGAACATTGGAAATAAATTCAATCGTCAATCGCTATACCGCCAACAGAATCTCATTCTTCGAATTCGCGGACAAGATCGAGGAACAGAAAGCTCTTCTCAAAAAGACTGAAAACGAAATCAGAGCACTGGAAAAACTCATTGATCAACCGAGATACGTGATCTATTCTTTCGATAAGTTCGATACGATATACCGCGAACGTAAATGGTGGATGCGCGGAAACGCCTATGGCGCGAATCTCGAGAAATTCAACCGGACATACCCTCTGGTCTATCAGAATGGCGGCGTGTATATTTGGAAAGTACGATAAATCCCCGGCTATCGGATTTTGATTATTGGTTATCGAACAACTATGTGCGGTATCGCTGGAAAAATCTCTCTGACAGACAAACGGATCTCAACCCACGAAGTCGGGCTTATGAACGACGCCATACGGCATCGCGGACCAGATGACGGCGGAACGTATATTTCTCCCGACGGACGCGTCGGACTAGGGCATCGACGCCTCTCCATCATCGACCTCTCGCCTTTGGGACACCAACCGATGAGATATCTCGATCGTTACGAAATCGTCTTCAATGGCGAGATCTACAATTTCGGCGAAGAACGATTAATACTTGAGAAGGAAGGCTATGTCTTTGAATCTCACTCCGACACCGAGGTCATCCTCGCACTCTACGACCGATACGGAGAAAAGTGCCTCGACCATATGCGGGGCATGTTCGCCTTCGCAATCTATGACGAGCAGAAAAAGATCCTCTTCGCCGCGCGCGACCGCATCGGCAAGAAACCCTTCAAGTATTTCTTCGATGGGAAAATCTTCATGTTCGCTTCCGAGCTCAAAGCCATCCTCACCCAGCCGGAGTATGTGAAGGAACCTGACTATGAGGCAATTCATCACTACCTCACGCTCCAGTATGTCCCAGCACCTTTGACCGGATTCAAAAACCTAAAAAAACTCGAAGCGGCACATTCTCTCACCCTTGATTTGAAAACAGGGACGCTCGAGAAAAAACGGTACTGGAAGCTTGATTACTCAAAGAAGCTTCATCTTTCCGAAGAAGAGTGGAAAAGACGAATCCTCGCGAAACTCGAAGAATCCGTGAAACTCCGCATGACTTCCGACGTGCCAATTGGAGCATTCCTCTCGGGCGGAATCGATTCGAGCGCAGTAGTCGCCATGATGGCGAAAAATTCCGAAAAGCCAATCAAAACCTTTTCCATCGGATTCAAGGAAGAGAAATACAATGAACTCAAATATGCACAGATGATCGCGAAAAAATTCAAGACGGACCACACGGAATTCATCGTCAAACCCGATGCCATCGAGCTCCTCCCGACGCTTGTTAGGCAATACGAGGAACCGTTCGCCGACTCAAGCGCACTCCCCACCTATTATGTCTCCAAACTTACGCGCGAACACGTTACCGTAGCGCTCAATGGTGATGGCGGTGATGAGAATTTCGCCGGATATGGACGATACAGTGTCCATAAATTCTCGCTCTTCTACGATAAACTCATACGGTTGCACAATGCAATCGTACTTCCTGCGACCGCTCTGGCCGCAAAAACATTCAAATCAACTTTTCTTGACCGAGTTCATCGATTCGCTCGAGGCCTCTCCAAACCGTACAATGAGCGCTATGTGGACTACATCTGCTACTTCACGAACGAAATGAAAGATGCGCTCTATACGGAGCGCTTCAAGGAAAGGATGAAAGAGGTCGACTCCGTCCGAATCGTCGCCGACCGCTTTAAGGAATCCGGAGCGCGGAGCCGAGCCGAGCAGGCCGTCTACGCGGACTTCGCAACCTACCTTCCTGACGACCTCATGGTCAAGGTCGACATCGATACCATGGCCGTTGCACTCGAAGGGCGCTCTCCATTCCTTGACCATGAGATGCTCGAGCTCACCGCCAAGATCCCCTTTCACCTCAAGCTCAAAGGACGGAACAATAAAAAATATATCCTCAAGGAAGCGCTCCGCGGCATCATCCCCGACGAAGTTATGTTCCGTCCCAAGATGGGCTTCGGCATTCCGATCCACTCCTGGTTCCGGAACGAGCTCAAGGACTACGCCTACCAAACCCTCCTCTCCGACAAGGCAATCAACAGAGGAATCTTCAAGAAGGAAGCGGTTAAGAAACTCCTTGATACACACTGCGATACAAAAGTGGATTTCGGTTATCAAATTTGGGCACTTATCACACTCGAGCTGTGGTTCTCGGAATATTTCGATAGACTATGAACAGAAGAAAAATCCTACTAACAGCAACATTCCCTATCAGCATCACGCTCTTCGCCGTAAATATCATCGGTTTGATTATTCCGCTTCGCAGTCCGCACATAACCGAGAGACGTCTATATCAGAATGTCACGAGCGACACGGTCA
>JBATLQ010000087.1:0-3747 GCA_049289395.1 Candidatus Moraniibacteriota bacterium
GTGTATAGGTTTTATTTCTCGATTTGTTGCAGGGTGAAACATGCGATAGTGATGTGACCCAACTACAGTTGAAACTTCTCTCGCAGTTTCGACTCATTATCGATAAAACTGACCGTCAAGATGCGGACATATTTCTGTGCATCCTATAATTCTGCCAGCTTCATCAGTTGCCTCTCACATGGATATGGGTGCACGAACACGCTTTGCTGTAATTTGAAAAAACCTATTTCATGAAGATGTTCTCTGAGAATACCCCGAAACACACGGTCTTTCTCTGGAATATCAAATATCACCACTCGCCACTTCTTATCCCATTTGCGTGGCATCTTAAACTTCAGCGATCCGCCATACAGATCGCACCGCTCCGCGCTCTCACGACCTTTTTTCGTCAAAATAAACGATACCGAGCCATCTCTATTCTTTCGCTCGATCAATAACTTCTTCCTCGCAAGAGAACGGAGGGAGCGCTCGAAGCTTTGTTTGTTCGTCTTCTCCCATTCATCCCCCATTGCTTGCAATACCTTCCACTGTTTGCTAGGTGAATAGGCAAGCCCAAGCGCCATCCATCCGAAAAGGAGAATCAGCGCTTTCTTTTCGAGTGATCCGATTTTAACCAACATAGCTCTGTGTATTACCAATTATCCATGAGCACTACCATTCCAATATTTTAACCAATATTTTCTTTTTTTTCGAGCCCCCATCTCTTCATTGACCGTATACACTAACTGACGACCGTCAGTTAGTGTATACATTCTCAAAGAGGAGGGAAGCGAAATATAGGGAGGGAGCGAGAAGGATTTAGGCGATGTGAAGCGCGTATGAGATACAAAAAATCGAGGGGAAAAGGATTATTCCTCTACTTAATACCATCAAAAAATCTCAGAACATCAAACCGTACTGCAGCGGGAATATCTGCACGAGGAGGATGTACATGATTGCACCCAAGGCGAGGAATGGACCGAAGGGAACCCGTGTCTTCAAACCCTTCCCATACCAGAGGATAAGCCCGACCGAGTACAGTGCGCCGATGCCGAAAGCGAGCGTGAGGGCGAAGAGAATATCTGGAATACCGATGGCGAGTCCAATAACGAGTGCGAGCCAGGCATCCCCCCACCCCATCCAAGTTTCCCGAGAAACGAAAGATAAACTCGCGAAAAATGCCCACGCGCCGAATGCCGCTGAGAGTCCCGATACCGTCCGATCAAAGGAAGGAATGCTCACTCCGCCCCCTGCCAAGAGAAAATCAGAGAGGAGAAGGAAGATGAGTGTCCAGACTCCTGCTATCCACAAGAGTACGACTGGTATCTCCATCGTCCGTGCGTCATACAGGGCGATCACGGTAAAGAGCGAGACCAATCCAAGGAGCCACACGGTTTCAATCCATGCCGACAACAAATGAGAATCGAAAAAATATATTCCCATCAACAAAAAAAGAATCCCGGTCACCGCCTCCACTGCTGGGTATTGCCACGATATCTTCTCACGACAATGACGACACTTCCCGCGCAAAATGAGGAAGGAAAATAAAGGGATATTATCGAACCAAGCAATGAGATTCCCACATCGAGGGCACGCTGAACGGCGCGAAACGAAATCCTCCTCCCGCTCGAGCGACAGCGCGACGACATTGAGGAAGCTCCCCATGATACACCCGAGCCCGAGGAAGAAAAAGTAAGTCATGAAAGAAAATTATTCATCAACATGCAAACCGAATTTTTCCGGATATTTCAATACTTCACGATAATACTCGCAAAACTTATCAATATCATCAACATGTTCAATGATAATTTTATGCATTTCATCGGGGGTAACTTCCCAGTACATATGCACCATTCTATTGCGGTACCCAGCGAGGCTTTTATTCTTCTCGGCAAACTCCCTCGGAATAATGCCATTCTTACCAAGCTCCACGATGACTTCCTGGTAATCCTTTGTTCGGACTGGCAAACGAGAGAGGATATGGAGTCCTATCGTGAGGATACCCTCGAGCATTCTCCTGAAACAATGTTCGGCGGCACCATAATACTGAACTCCCGATCGGAATGTCTCAATATCGCAAGCGACGAACTTACGGACATGAGCGATATTCTGTTGAATATCCGCTTCCAAATCACGAATCTTATTTAAGTCGATTGGTGCGTATTTCATACTCTCATCAAAAATGCATCATTAGATATTTTCTCAAAGTATTGAAAATCGAAGTATCGAACCAGTGCCTGTTCCCTGAAATCCGCTACAACTCGCGGAGAAGATTGATACAGCACCCTCCCATTCTCCACCACCCTGAATTTCATCCTTGGATTCGCCTGCTGAAGAAACACGAGGTCGAATTCGTGCGCCCCGAGATCCATACGCCGTTTCAAGTATTCCTTCGGCAATAGCTCTGACAGAATAGTGAAAATACTCCCATAAACAGACAGGAAATCCTGCTTCAAAATATCAGAGTTCCGCAATACCACGGCGAAATCGACATCACTTAATTCCCCTGCTGTTCCATCAATTTGAGAGCCGAAAAGATACACGACATCAACTCCGATATCGCGCAACTTTTCCATCTGATTTTCATTCAATTCAGCTATTTCCATACAGGGAGTATATCAAAAAATCAAGGTAAAGTACAGGAAAAAATACCACTGAGCCGGTCATCCCGCAGTGAGCATCCGAATGAATGCCTTTACCGAATAGAAAAAATGCCCCATCTTTCATCATGCGATAATCGGTACCTGATGACAGGTTGAGAGATTTGCGTCTTTTGTAAAGTTGAGAAACGCGTATAGTTCAAAGAAAGAATCTTCATTTTCATGAAGAGATGTCGGATTGAAAACTCTCCGACTCCGTGCGATCCACTGCCATTATCTGAAAAATCCACCCATAAAATGAGGTGGATTTTTTCTGGAACATACTCCCTATGATGAGACCGAAAAAGAAGAAAGAAAGCATGAAAGAAATATTATCTCGCCAAAACAAGTTTCTCAAGTTTTACAAGACGCTTCTCGAGCTTCTGAAGATCATCGAAATCAGAGTATTTTCAATTCGAATAAGTCGCTTTTCTATCGTATCTACCTTCTCAATGAGGACTTCCTGCCTCTCTATAATCAAAGAAAGCATTTCTCCGAAAGCCGAAAACTGATCCTTGATATCCTCAAACATCACCAGTGCTCGATCTTCGGATATACTCTGCTTTGCACCCGCTGTGCTTATTTTCTTTTTCATACCACCAGTATACCGCTCACCAACATTCGCGTCAAAAAAACATCCTATTAGATAGATTTCGAATAGGGCCAAATATTCCGATTGGCGAAGAATGCTTTCGCTTTTTCCAGAATGAACACTATCGCCTCGATAATTCCGAAGATAATCAGGAAGTCGGCAATAAAATGAACAAATGAAAATCCAGAAAGAGGGTATTTCTGAAAGTCAAAAGAAAACTTGTAATGTCCCGGAAAGAAAAGAAAACCTTCCTTGAGATGAAGATCCTGAAACAAAAAGGTCATAGGATATCCAAAGGGCGTCCGTAAGAGTGCATTCGAATTTTCAACCGATGCAGATGGCATGATTATTGTGGCGACCACAATAATCAATGATGTAACCGCAAGTAATGTATGTTTAAAAATAAAATTCATAGCCATTAGAACCTTTATTGCCACTCACTCAATCCTCCTTTATATAAAAAGCAGGTATTCACCTGCTTTTTATATATCAATATAAGAGGCGGCTCTTAACAACCCGCCGGGAAAGTAACACCTG
>JBATLQ010000088.1:0-1572 GCA_049289395.1 Candidatus Moraniibacteriota bacterium
GGACCGTCCTTTTTAAAAGGACGGTCCTTTATTTTTAGCTCCACCCGAGTTGTGCCTTCGCCTCGTCGGTCATCTTGCTCGGATCCCAGGGGGGGTCGAAAGTGAGTTCGATTTTCACTTCGTTTACTTCAGGAACTTCCATGAGATGATTCTCGATATCTTTTTGAATGACCGGAAAGAGTGGGCATCCCATGGTTGTGAGTGTCATCTTTACATGGGCGATACCTTCTTTGGAAATCGAGGTTTCATAAATCAGCCCGAGATCGACGAGCGAGACGCCAAGTTCAGGATCCTTGACCAGCTTGAGCTTGGCGGTGATGTCGGTGATGATATTTTTTTGGGGTCTTTTCATACTTCACTGAGTAACTGGAAAATAGTAACCGGTAATCGGAAAAAGAAAACCGGGAAAACGAATGAGTCGTCCCGGTTACCAATTTCAAGTTACCGGTTACCTGACTATTCCGGAAACACCTTCTCGCCTTTCTCGTTCTTGATAATGATGGCGGCGACGGGGCAGGCACGGGCGGCGGAGAGAATGGTTTCATTGTCATCCTGATCGACGGTTGAGAGGATGACGGCCTTACCATTCGCATCGAGTCCGAAGGTATTCGGAGCGATGGCGGTACACGGTGCGGCACCGATGCAGGCGTTTTGATCGACCTCTACGGTCCACCCACTGGCGAGCGTGATCGGTCCGGCTGGCTTAGCTTCATCTTTGACTGCCATATGGTTACTGTTATTTATTAACGAGTTCACGGGTTAACGAGTTGAAAAGAAACTCGTTCATTCATGAATGCATTAACTGAAAGTTATTTGATGGCTTTCTTGAAAGTTTCGAGTGCGAGGAGTGCGCATTTTTCCCGGGTGAGGGAGAATTCAATCCCGAGAAGCTCGAGTAAATCCTCCCTGCTGAGCTTCTGCATTTCCATGGCGGATCTCCCCGAGAGGTATTCCGTGAGTATCGAAGCAGATGCCTGCGAAATGGCACAACCTGACCCGGTAAACTTGACCCCCTCGATTATATCATTTTTTACGAGAAGGTGCATAGAGAGCTTGTCTCCGCAGGTTGGATTGCTTCCAGTTGCCTCATGTGTCGGCATCTTCAAAATACCCTGATTGCGGGGGTTTCGGTAGTGATCGAGGATGAGTTGTTGATAAATGGACATATTTTTTTAGAAAAAAATATACAAAACTCAAATCACAAAAACCAAACAAAACACAGAAACAAAAAAGAATTGTAAGGTTTATTTGTGTTTTTTAGCTTTGTGCTTTGTTTGGTTTTTGTGTTTTTTGCTCTGTGTTTTTAAACAGACACAATATATCTTTCATTCCCTCAGTCAGTCTATCAATATCTTCTTCCGTCGTATACACCCCAAAACTAACCCGTGCCGTAGCGGGGAGGTCGAGGGCTCGGTGGAGTGGTGCTGCGCAGTGCTCACCGGCACGGATACAGATATCTCTCTCGCCGAGGAGTTCGGCGAGGTCGTGCGGGTGTATGCCTTCGATGGTGAAGGAGATGATGGAGGATCGTTTTTCGATATCAGATGGACCGAGTATGTGTATCGAGTCACC
>JBATLQ010000089.1:0-24677 GCA_049289395.1 Candidatus Moraniibacteriota bacterium
TGGCAGTCGATCTATCAATCGGTGTTTCTCTCAGGTTCGAGTCATTTTCTCGTTCCGAGCATTCTCTTTTCCGTGCTCGCTGTACTCTTGCTCGTCAGCGTTGTTCTCTTTACGCTTCCACTCTTCCGTGTTATCGCGATTGGGATAGCACTCCTCCCGGTATTTGCCTTCGGCTGGTCTATCACTTCTCTCGCCGCTCTTCCAGTTGCCTTCCTGTTTTGCTATTGGAGTCTCTCGTCGATTGATCGTGAATTGTCCGAGCATGTGACGGTGCGGTTTTTCTCGAGTGCTCGTATGGGGACACTCCTCCTCGCGGTCGGTTTCTCGGTCAGTATCGTCGCTGGATATGTCGCGCTCATCTCGACTCTGCCGGTAGAGAAGTTGCTCCCTCGTTTTTCCTTGGCTGATGGGACGGGGCGTATCGTCCTCCAGACTGCGGGCAAGGTGAACCCGGCATTTGCTCGTCTCGTACGGGAGGATATGTCGGTGGATGACTTCATACGAGAGATGATGCCGAAGGAAATGATGACCGGGGTCTCGACCGGTATGCCCCCCTCGGAGATGCATGCCGACGAGACGAGTGCTGCGATGCGGGATGCCATCTCTACCTTTGCCGAATCGCGTGGTATGAGTTCTGAAACACTGATGGATGAGCAGAAGACTACCGCGATGGAATTGCAGGAGGCACTCTTCCTCAGAGAAACGAAGCAACGACTCTCTGATATCCTCTCGCGGGATGTCTCGGGCGATGAACGGGCGAAGGCCGTTTTGTCGGAGATGATTCATGCGAAAGTGTTTGGCACGATCACTGCTGTTCGTACGGAAGGAAATTCAGTCGATACCCTGCGAGCGATTCTCGCCCTTCTCCTCCTCCTCTCATTGCTTTCTTTGGGATCATTGTTCGGTCTCGTGTGGGCTTTCTTTGCCTGGATTATCTTTTGGATTTTGCAGGGGGCGAGCATCGTCGCTATCCGTCGCGTGCCGATGGAAGTCGAGCAGATCGTGCTGGTGGATTGAAATCGGAGAGAGATGACTCAGAGAGAGAAATACGAAGAATTAGCACTCAGAGTGTATGATTGCTAATTTTTTTATTTTTTGCTAAACTGTGAGTGGTATTTTCCACTCAAATATGATCATGTGAAAAAACTATGGCGGATTATTACGATATTCTCGGGGTGAAGAAAGATGCTTCAGCCGATGAAATCAAGAAAGCATTTCGCAAGCAGGCGCACAAGCATCATCCCGACAAGGGTGGTGGAGATGAGAAAAAGTTCAAGGAGGCCAATGAAGCCTATCAGGTGCTTTCGGATACCGAAAAACGACGAAAGTATGACCAGTATGGTCAGGGATTTCATGATAATGGTCCACCGAGTGGTGGTAATGGTGGCGGTGGTTTCGAAGGATTCGATTTCAGTCATTTCTCTCAGGGGGGATTCAATTTTTCTGGTGGTGGTTTCGATGATATTTTCTCGGATATGTTTTCTGGTGGGGGTTCGCGTCGGAGCGAGCGGAGTGGCGCCGATATACAGACAGACCTCGAGATTTCGTTCGAAGAAATGGTGCGTGGTGGAAATCGGACCGTCAATTTGCGAAAACGCGTCACCTGTACGGAATGCTCTGGAACGGGAGGGAAGAAAGGTACAGAGGAAGTCGTCTGTCCGGATTGTCATGGCGTGGGTCGGGTTTCCCGGGCAATGCGCACTATTTTCGGTACCATCAATCAGGCGGTGCCGTGTGATCGATGCCATGGCGCGGGGAGGTATTACGCGGATGCATGTGCACGGTGTCAGGGTGAGGGTCGCTCGACTGAGACAGAGGAACTCACTCTCTCTATCCCTCCTGGTATCGAGAATGGCCAGACGCTCGTGGTGGAAGGGCATGGTGAGGCAGGTCTCCGTGGATCGAGAGCGGGGGATCTGTTCGTCATGGTGCGCGTCCTCCCTCATGCAGAGTTTCGTCGGGAGGGGAGAAATATCCTCTCGAAGAAATCTATTTCCTATGTGATCGCCACTCTCGGTGGCAAGATTCCCGTCGCGACCATCGATGGCGAAGTGACAATCAAGGTTCCCGCTGGTACGCAGCCGGGAGAAGTATTCCGTATCCGTGGCAAGGGTATCCGCCTCGGGCATTTCGATGAGGGAGATCACCTCGTCGAATTCACGGTACGCGTTCCGAAAAATATTTCTTCGGAAGAGCGGAAACTCCTCGAACAACTGGAAAAGCTCCAGAAGGGGCGGGCGTAATCCATTATTGAGAGGCTTTTTCTTTGTTCTCAGATGCGCTATACTAGAGGCGTATAATTCATGAAATAAATACTATGGCTGATGAATCAAGTCGCATCTTACTCGTGGATGATGATGTAGAAACGCGGAACATGTACGCCGAAGTGTTTCGTTTGGCGGGCTTCGATGTTCGGGAGGCGAATGATGGTCTCGAAGGATTGGAAATGGCGAATCAAATCGTACCGAATGTCGTGCTCGCGGGTATTATCATGCCTCGCATGGACGGATTTCAATTCGTCGAGGGGATGAAGAAAAATGTCGCGACCGCGAGTGTCCCCGTCGCTTTCATTTCCCATCTCGGTCGGCAGGAGGATGAGAACAAAGCGAGGGATCTCGGTGTGAAGGATTTCATCGTTCGGGATATGACGACACCAATGGAAGTGGTCACACGGATCAAATCCCTGCTCGCTTCTTCAGATTTCTCACTCCCATTCGATATCCATTCTGCCGAGGCAGGGAGGCTCTTCGAGTCGCTCGGTATGGATGGGACGCTCCCGTGTATGGGTGGGACGCATCCGGTGTTGAAACTTCGTTTGAAGGACAAGGAGAAACGAATTTTCGAAGCGGAACTCACTTGTCAGTAATGACGACCATTCTTTTTGATATTGTACTCGTGTGGCGAAATGGAAAGTGAAAATTGATGCCGTCACACCCGGAACGAAAACGAAGTATCATCCCATCACACTCGCGCTCCTCCGTGACAGGGGGTTCGTCGATGAGGCATCTATCGAGCGATTTTTTCGTCCGGACTATGATCGTGATTTGCATGATCCTTTTTTGTTCGCTTCCATGCGAAAGGTGGTCGACCGGATGAAGAGTGCGCTCGCCGAAGGGGAACGGATCGGTATTTTCGGTGACTATGATGCGGATGGGGTGACCTCGTCGGTATTGTTACGCACGGCTTTGGAGCGACTCGGATTTCCCGTGACGGTCTATATTCCGCACAAGGAGATAGAGGGTCATGGGGTTCATCAAAATGCGCTCGATGCTTTTCAGAAAGCAGGTGTCACGGTGATGTTCACGGTTGACTGTGGGATGACGAATATCGTGGAAGTGGCGGAGGCGAATCGACTCGGGATGGATGTCATTATCATCGATCATCATCATGTACCGGCAATTTTCCCCGATGCTTTCGCGATCATCAATCCGAAGGTGAAAGATTGCGGATATCCATTTCAGGAACTTTGCGGTGCGGGAACGACCTTCAAAGTCATACAGGCACTCTATCAGGAGCTCGCTTTGGGTGAAGTCGATCAGTTGAAATGGCTCCTCGACCTCGCGGCGGTGGGGACGGTGGCGGATGTCATGCCACTCATCGGGGAGAATCGTGCGCTCGTGACTTATGGACTCGTCGTCCTCTCGAAGACGAAAAATATCGGGCTCCTAGAAATGTATGCGGTGGGAAAGTTGAAAATTGACGAGTGGAATAAGCCAGACGCGAGAATGATCGGCTTCCAAATCGGTCCGCGCATCAATGCGGCGAGCCGTATGGATCATGGACGGATCGCACATGATCTCCTCGCATCGACGGATCAGGCGGAGGCGAATATATTGGCGAATCGGTTGGAGCAGTTGAACAATGAACGGCGGAAACTCTCTGAACGCATTGCTGGTCTCGTGCGGGCAGAGGCGCATGCACAGAAGGATCGTCAATCAGTCATCGCGGTGCATCCGGAGTATACCATCGGTGTCGTCGGGCTCGTCGCGGGTACGATCGCCCGTGAGATCGGGAAACCAGTCGTGGTCCTCCGGCAATACGATGAGCACAGTACTGGATCGCTTCGGAGTGTCCCGGGGCTGAATATCATCGAAGTCGTGGAGCGCTGTGGAGATCTCCTCGAGAAATTCGGCGGACACGCGCAAGCGGCGGGTCTCACCGTGCGCAATTCGAATCTGCCCGCATTTCGTGAGCGGTTCGATGCACTCGTACGCGAATCATTACCGGAACAAGTGACGGATCCGGAACAACACATCGATATCTGTATCGATCCATCACATTTGACCATGGATTTCCTCTCTGATATTCTCTCGTTCGCGCCATTCGGACAGGGGAATCCGGAGCCGGTATTTCTCCTCGAGAACCTGCGCATCGAGAGTGTCCGTTTCGTCGGCACGGGAAACAAACATCTGAAGATTGTTTTTCGACCAGATGAAGGGAGTGGAAAATCAATTGATGCGATTGCTTTTTCTCTCGGCGCACGCTTTCCTGATTTGAAAGAAGATGATAGGGTATCGGTGGTGTTTCAGCTCTCCGAGAATACCTGGAATGGCGTGTCATCGCTTCAGTTGAAGGTATTGGATATGGAACTCGTTACTTAAAAAAGAGGAGAAGGAAGAGAATGAAAAAAGGAGTCGCGTTACAACCAAAGGACTGGGTCGTTTTTCGGGATTATTCGCACGGGATATTCAAAGGGAGAAGTAATGAATTTGTCTGGCGGATCGGTCGCATCACTCTCGTGGCAAGCGGGATATCTATTGGTGTATCGCTGTGCGCTCCTTTGGCACCGAGGGAAGTGAAGAGCGTGGATATGGAGCGGGAACCCTGGAATGTCCCGGGAATCGCGCTACCGGATTTTCCGGTCGAGTATCTCATCTGCGTTCATCTCCGGAATCGGAGGAGTATTGCTTGGCTTACGGAATCGAAGCCACGACTCGTAGAGAGAAAAGATATCATATTGGCGAATAATGTCGCTGATGTAGAGGCGGTATTTTCTTCGAAGTGTGGGTTTTCGTGAAGGGTCATCCTGATTTGCATCGGGACGACTCTCTTTTTTTCGACGAATTCGCAAAAAATTGGTATACTGTGCGTATGGAAAAGATTGTGATGTACAGTGATGGCGGATCGCGGGGCAATCCCGGACCGTCTGCCCTTGGCGTCTATATCGAGACACTCGACAAACGATTCGGCGAATTTCTCGGAACGAAGACGAATAATGAAGCGGAATACGCTGCTATTGTTTTCGGGTTAAAGAAAGCGAAGTCTTTGCTCGGCAAAGCGAAGGCGAAGCAGACAGTAGTGGAGTGTCGGATGGATAGCGAGCTCGCCTGTAAACAGATGAATCATGTCTATAAAATTGAGAATGTGAAACTCCAGCCATATTTCCTCGAGGTGTGGAATCTCATGCTGGATTTCAAGGAGGTGACATTCGTCCATGTCAGACGCGAGTTTAATACGATAGCTGATGCCGAAGCGAACCGGGCCATGGATGAACAGGCAAAACAAAAGAATTTGTTTTAAAAAGCACAAAACTCAGAACACAAAATGCCAAACAAAACACAAAATTCAAATTACAAACAGATTTCTTCGTATAAGATGTTTTTTGATTCTTGTGCTTTGTGCTTTGTTTGGTTTTCTGTGCTTTGATTATTGTGTTTTAGTACTCACTTATGACCAAAAAGAAAATAATCATCGCCATTCTCATCGTCGTCTGTATCGGCGGGTATTTTTATTACAAGAGTAAGACGAGCGTGGTCGTCGTGCCGACGGAGACGGTACGGAAGGGCGCCGTCGTGGAGACGGTGAGTGTGACGGGGGAGCTCGTCCCGGTCGCGTATGCTGATCTCTCATTCAAGGGGGTCGGAACGCTCGACATTCTTTTTGTAAAGGAGGGTGACACGGTGAAAGCAGGGGATAGGATCGCGTCCATTGATCGATCGGCGTTGCAATCACAATTGAACGAAGCCCGTATCGCGGTGCGTATCGCGGAGGCGAACGAGCTCCTCGTACGGAAAACTTCGGGCACGAAACGGGAAACGATCCTGGCGAAGAAGCTCGCTTCAGAGCAGGCACGGGAAGCCGTTCGCGGTCTCGTGACAGAGGTGAAGGATGGTACGCTCGTGGCTCCCCTGGATGGCACCGTCGTCTCGCTCGATGCGCGCGTGGGTGAAGTGGCATCAGCGGGGAAGATGATCGCGCGTATTTCGAGACCCGGTGATTTCGTCATCGAGGCGCGCGTTCCAGAATCTGATATCGCGAAAGTACGAAGCGGCATGCAGGCAAGTGTTACCTTTGACGCGTTTTCGACGACGGAGAAATTCGGAGCGGAGACGATGGATATCGATACCGCGGCGACGACGATTCAGGGTGTCGTCTCGTATGTCGTGAAGTTCCGATTGGAGAAATCGGATGACCGTTTGAGAGAGGGGATGACGGCGAATATCGATATCGAGACGGCAAAGCGGGAGGGTGTCCTCATCGTGCCATTCCGTGCACTCTTCAAATCAGCGGGCGTGACCTCTGCTGAAGTGAAGCGAGGGGAAAATAATTTCGAAAAAGTGGTGGTCACGACCGGACTCGAAGGTGATGAGGGCGTGATCGAGATTCTCTCTGGCCTGAAAGAGGGCGACGAAGTAACCATCGGCGCAAAACAAACAAAATAATTCCTCTACGAATTACGAGTCTTTTACAAATATACAAATTCATCTTGAAGTTTTTCTGCTATTCGTATATTTGTGTGAGATTTGTAATTTGTAGGAGAATGAATCATGAATCTATTGTCTGTCAGTAATCTAGAGAAAGTGTACGCCAATGAAGGCGTGGAGACGCGCGCGCTTGATGGGGCGACTTTTTCGGTTGAAAAAGGGGAGTTCGTCTCCATCATGGGACCATCGGGCTCCGGGAAATCAACGCTCATGCAGATCTTGGGGCTCCTCGATCGTTCGACGGGCGGGGAGTACCTCCTCGAAGGGAAGAATATCGGCGAGTTCGATGATGATCAGCTGGCAGTCCTTCGGAACAAACAAATTGGCTTTGTATTCCAGGCATTCAATCTCCTCCCGAAGACGACGGTGTTCGAGAATGTGGAGCTCCCACTCCTCTATGATGATGAGATGATGGAGAATAATGATGAACGGGTGAATGCCGCGCTCGCCGCGGTGAATATGTCGCATCGCGCGCAGTATTTCTCCAATCAGCTCTCGGGCGGGGAGAAGCAGAGAGTCGCTATCGCCCGCGCGCTCGTGAATAATCCGGAGATTATTTTCGCCGATGAGCCGACGGGAAATTTGGATTCCAAATCTGGTCTCCAGGTCATGCGGATCCTCCAAGATCTGAATGCGAAAGGAAAGACGATCATCCTCGTCACGCATGAGACCTTCACCGCCGAACATGCCAAACGCATTTTGCGTATGGTAGATGGGAAAATTATCTCTGACGATTTGGTCACCACACGACGCTTCGCAGATGATCAGGCAGATGTTCTGAAATAACCGAAAAAGCTTTTAGAGATCTTAGAGTTCATAGGGATCTTAGGGGGGAGAAAAAAATATGATGGAAAATATAAAGGCGCAATCATACAGAGATCTCATTGTTTGGCAGAAAGGGATGGATCTCGTGGTTTCTGTATATATTTTGACAAAAAAATTTCCGAGAGAGGAGATATATGCCTTAACCTCACAGATGCGGCGAGCAGCAGTCTCAATTCCATCAAATATCGCAGAGGGAAAATGTAGAAAATCCAAGAAAGAATATATTCAATTTCTTCGGATAGCATATGCATCAGGAGCTGAACTTGAAACGCAGATAGAAATTGCGAAACGCCTGAAGTATGGAGAAGGAGTGGATTTCAGTGGGTCAGATGATTTTTTACTGCAAGTTATGAAAATGCTCCACGCAATACTCATAAAACTCGACTCATAGTGTAAGTTCTCTAAAGGCGCTAGGTTCTCTAAGAACTCTTCTCATGAAACTCTCTGATCCGATAAAAATATCCTATCGTTCGCTCACGGCTTCGAAGACGAGGTTCCTCCTTACGGTACTCGGGATCGTAATCGGAGTGGCGTCGGTCATCATGGTGATGGCGATCGGCGCGAGTGCGCAGAGACTTATTCTCTCGCAGGTGGAAAAAGTTGGCTCGAACCTCGTCGGGATTCTCCCGGGTGCGTCGGAAGAAGATGGTCCTCCGGCATCGGCATTCGGCATCATCACGACGACACTGACGAATGATGATTTGAAAGCAATACGAGAGAGGCGAAATGCCCCGCATCTTATCGCGGTATCAGGCTATGTTTCGGGTTCGGCAACGATAGAAGGAGGAGGGGAGTCATTTGAAGTGAGTTATCAGGGGGTGTCTCCGGATATGATCACGGTGGAATCGACGAAAGTAGCCGAGGGGCGATTTTTCTTCGCGGAAGAGGAGTCCAATCTCTCTCGGGTCATCGTGCTCGGCGCGACGCGTGCAGGAGAGCTCTTCCCCGATCGTGACCCGATCGGAGAGACGGTAAAATTGAAAGATATTCCATTTCGGGTGGTGGGCGTTCTCGCAGAACGAGGATCGACTGCATTCTCCAATCCGGATGTCCTGGTATTCGTCCCACTCGCGGCCGCGCAGAAACTCCTCCTCGGGATTAATTATCTTAACTTCGCACGGGGAAAAGTCGATACGCCGGAAAATGTCGATCGGACAGCACAGGATATCACCATACTTCTCCGCGATCGGCATCAGATAGAAGATGGTGAACAGTCGGACTTTTCCGTGCGCAATACCGCGGCCGCTATCGGTATACTCACCAATATCACCAATGTCCTCAAATATTTCCTCATCGCCATCGCGTCGATATCGCTCCTCGTCGGGGGAATTGGCATCATGAACTCCATGCTCATCTCGGTATCGCAACGCGTTCGAGAAATCGGTTTGCGGAAGGCAGTGGGTGCGAGACCACATCATGTCATCCTCCAATTCCTCATCGAGTCATCGTTCATCACACTCGCCGGAGGGATCATCGGCATTCTCTTCGGCATCCTCTTCTCATTCATCGCGGCGATTATTATTCCGAAATTGGGATATGATTGGGAATTCCTCGTGCCACTCGCATCGCTCGCCATCGGATTCGGAGTATCATTCGTCATTGGCATTATCTTCGGTCTCTATCCTGCCATCAAGGCATCACGCGTCAGCCCGATGGAAGCACTCCGGTACGAGTAACTGGTAACTCGTAACTGGTCATTAGGAGAATAAGACAATAGGCGGGTCATTTCTCCATAGTTACTAGTTACTAATTACAAGTTTACAAGATGTTATTTGCTCGAAGATATCTACAACCGCTTTTTTTCGCGATACGGACGATACTCTCGCATCGGGCGCGGACTTTTCTCGCGTTGCTCGGGGTGGTGATTGGTGTGTTCGCCGTGGTGGTGGTGACCGCACTCGGCGATGGGGTGAAGGGATTTATCCTGGGTCAAGTGGATAGTTTCGGTGGCAATCTCATTCAGGTAGAGGTGAAGATTCCGAATACCGGAAAAATGTCTGGAGAGAATGCCTCATCGCGGGGGCAGGGGACGCAGATCACGACACTCACGGTGAAGGATCGCGATGCGATTCGTCGGCTCGGCAATGTGAGCGCCGCGTATGCGGGGACGATCGGGCAGGAACGCGCGACCTATGGATCAGTCGGCAAGCAGATCCTCCTTTTCGGAGTGGGGGCGGAAGCGTCGATCGTCGATGACAATATTAAGTTATCGGCGGGGCGATTCTTCACCGAAGAAGAAAATACGAGTCTCTCCCGGGTCGCGGTGCTCGGCTCTGAGGTGAAGGAGACATTCTTCGGCAACTCCGATGCGGTCGGGGAATTCATCACGATCAAGGGAGAGAAGTATCGAGTCATTGGAGTGATAGAGGAGCGCGGGTCGGCGGCATTCTTCAATCTCGATGCGATGACTTATGTTCCGGTGGAGACACTCCTTTCGAAGATCCTCGGCATCGATTATGTGCAGATGATCTCGGTCCAGATGAAGGATGGATCGCAGGATGAGAATACCGTCGCGGACATCGTCGCCCTCATGCGCCGGCGCCATGATATCAAGGACGCGAGTAAGGATGATTTCGCCGTCACCTCATCGAAGGAGGCACAGCAGACGATCGGTGATGTGTTGGGATCGGTTACGATCCTCCTCCTCGCGCTCACTTCTATATCGCTCGTCGTGGGTGGGGTGGGGATCATGAATGTCATGTTCGTCTCGGTATCGGAGCGGACGAGCGAGATCGGACTTCGGAAAGCGCTCGGCGCGCGGTCATCATCTATTCTCCAACAGTTTCTCATCGAGGCGATTATCATCACGGGACTCGGTGGATTCCTCGGCATCCTCTTCGGCGTTCTCATCGTCTCCCTCCTCACCTTCGTATTCTCCCGATTCGGATTCGATCTGAAACTCGTGTTCACGGCACAGTCGCTCTTCCTCGGAGCAGGATTTTCTATGGCGGTCGGACTCATCTTCGGCATCGCTCCCGCACTGAAGGCATCGAGGCTTTCCCCGATGGAAGCATTACGACGAGAGTAAGATTTTCCTGAGTATTGTCGTATATGGTATAATGAGCATATATACTGTATGGATAAAACGAAAACGAGAATCATTCTTGTCCTCATCGCCATCATTATTTTTGGCGCGTCGTATTTCGGAGTGCTCATGACAGAACAGAAGAAACGATTTGTGATTCGCAGTGCGACGGCGAGTGATATAGTTGCATCGCTTGCGGAAGCGGATCGTTTGCGGACGGAGTATTTCACTGCGGTCGAAACGAAGAAAGCGGAACTCCGGAAAGCGATGGGCGAGGCGAAGACTCAGTATGAGACCCTCCTCTCTAGTCAGCCGGCGCTCATCGATGCGAACAAGAAGGGCATCTCGGTGCCGGTGACGAAAACCGTGACGACCCAGGTGCCGACTACATCAGTAACGACGACTAAACCAAAGGCGACGAGAACGACGAAGACATCATAAGTTATGAAACATCTTTATTTTTTCGCATGGGGCATGCTTTCTCTCGGAGGAATGATTCTTCTGTTACCTATCATATCCATGAGGAATGTTTCCATATATTCGATACCCACCATTTCCCTCGTTGCTTTTGCGGAGGACGATGAAGATGAGGATAAAGAAGACGAAGAGGAGGATGAAGAAGACGACGAAGATGATCGTACGCCCTCATCAAGTACCAAAAAATCATCCTCCACGAAGACCATCATGCAGACCGTGACGAAACAGGTGATGACCTACGAGACGAGACTCATGAATGATCCAGAGTTCCTCACCGATACGGATGGCGATCTCCTCGTCGATGCCATCGATCCGGAACCGAATCGGGATCAGCGGGAGTATTTCACTGACACGGATGGCGACGGAGTACCGAATGCTTTCGACAAACATCATGACGAGGATGACTTCGCGTATCATGATGATGACGATGCTGATAAGAATGGTATACTGGATTCCTATGAATAAACTCTTCTTTTTTCTCCTCATGGTAGTTGCACTCGCCGGCGGTTTTTTTGTGCGACCGGTTTTCGCTGTGGTGAAGGACTCAGATATCGATGGACTCTCCGACGAAGTAGAGCAGACGGTGTACGAGACGAATCCATTGGTCGCCGATACGGATGGTGATGGCATCTCCGATGGTGCGGAAGTGCTCGCCGGGACGAATCCACTTGATAGCATGAGTTCGCAGCTGGTCGCGCTCTCCACTCTGGATCCTGGTATCCTCGGGAGTCCGGTGAAGATGAGTTGGTACCTCGGTCGGGCGAGTGGCATCCTCGCATTCATCCTCCTCACCCTCGTCATGTGTTTCGGACTCCTCATGAGTTCTCGCGTGATGACGAAACTCTTTCTCCCCGCCACGATCTATGAGACGCATCGTTTCCTTTCTTTCACGGCGCTCATCGCGGTCATTGTCCATGCTACGAGTTTTTTCTTCGATGACTTCCTTCGGTTGTCTTTTATGGAAGCGGTGGTTCCCTTCCTCCTCCAGCGGGATTATCAGTCAGCCCTCGGCTTCGATATCGGGAAGGGAGTAGGACTTGGTATCATGGGAATTTATTTCATGCTCCTTCTCATACTCACCTCGGAATTCCGGGCGAAGATGTCGCTCCGATTGTGGCGCGCCACTCACTACACGAGTTTCATCGCATATCTTCTCTTCATCGGTCACGGCATCATGAGTGGGACGGACTCCCGTGAGTGGTGGATGCAGGCGATTTATATCACTTCTGCTGCTTCGGTCTTCATCCTCATCCTCTTTCGTATTTTTTCCCGGAGTATGTTTTCGAAGAAGACCATTCTTCAATCAACTGCTTCTCCGCAAACTTTGACGCCTTCATCGAATTCAGGCGCAAGTCATTGACCGAAGCTGATATTTCTGGTATAATAGATATTCAATAGTGAATGTATCTCTGTGCCAGAAATCCCCGGAACAACTGAAATCACCTACCCGGTTCGATTGAACCGGTATTTGGCGTTGCAACAAATCTGCTCACGGCGCGAGGCGGATTCGCTTATCTCCGCCGGACAAGTGAAGATAAATGGCATGACCGCGAAGCTCGGTACACTCGTACAGAACGGTGATGTTGTCCAGGCGCTCCACGCGAAGAAAAAGAAACTCGTGTACTATGCATTTCACAAACCGAAGGCGATTATCACACACAGTCCGCAGGGGAAGGAAAAGAGTATCGATGACATCCTCGATACGCCGGAGAAAGTGTACCCACTCGGGCGACTCGACAAAGAGTCGCGCGGACTCATCCTCCTTACCAATGACGGGCGTCTCACCGATCTCCTCCTCAATCCGAGTCATGCACATGAGAAGGAATATATCGTGAAGGTGGACAAAAATATCGACGATACCTTCATCAATCGTCTCTCGCAGGGGGTGAAACTTGACGATGGGTACAAGACGAAGCCGTGTCAGGTGACATTCATCGACGACAAGTCATTTTCCATCATCCTCACTGAAGGGAAGAAGAGGCAGATCCGTCGTATGTGCGAATCGCAGAGTCGTCGCGTGACCGACCTCGTCCGTATTCGTATCCTCAATATCGAACTTCGTCACATGCTCCCTGGGCATTTCCGCCGTATCGTCGGCCCGGAGCTGGATCTTTTTCTGAAGACGGTAGGATTGAAGAAATAGTTTCGTTTTTTAGATGTGGGCTTTTATAAAAAAAGACGACGCCTTGCGAGGGGCGTCGTGTCGATCGTTGTCGAAGGGATTATGGACTGGTTCGATAGACGTAGATTGTCGCGGTCTTGATGTGACGAGGATTATCCTCGGAACAGTCAATTCTCATCTCTCCGTGTTCCCAGTAAATCATGGGGTGAAAGTGTCGTGCACTTGTGATGGGTTGGAAATACGAGCCGAGACACCAAATATTGAAGTTGGAGTGAGGGGATTTCCAGGATTTCTGCTTGCCCTCCTCGGCCTTTTTTTGCCAACTGAGAACGAGATAGAGCAGGTATTCCCTGAGGCTGATGCAGCGGCTTTGTTCCACGTCATGCATCTCGAATTGTTCCAGCTGCTTGCCATTCTTGCCCCGTGGAGTGGCGAGGTCGGATGAGATGAAGCTTCCTTTGGGACGAGAGCCCCCATAATCGCGCCAATGATTGTTTAGGTGATTTGCAAAACTGTAGATACGTGGATCTTGGGGCAGACTTCTCTCGTCTGGCCAGAAGGAGCCTGTCAATTTGAGTCCGAAAAGCTCCCGACACTTATTGAGGAGTGTCCGAGTATGCAACTCACGAGCATCGACGATGAGAGTATGTGGTACGAGTGGTTCTATAGGAATCAAAAGCTGCTCAAAGTCTACATGGAGTCCGAAAGCACGCTTATAGCGTTGTTCCCATTGAACGATGTGATTAACTCGCCCAATCAGTTCCGCATAGGCTCCATAGAGCAAATGATGTCTGTTGCTCAGGATTGTATTGTGCAGCTGAAAAGTCTGTATTCGGATTCACTGCGTTAGCACTGATTCCAGCGAGTCCAATGGCTTGGTGTAAGTTCATGCGATGTTGTGTCATGTCTAGCTCCATTTTTTAAGGTAACAGGGGGCGTTCCCGTCCCGCAGATCATCAGGCGATTTCCTAGATGACGAATCATACTAGCATAGGGGGTGTGATTGGAGCAAATAATATTTTTCGACAGGCTTGTCAGAATGTGCGAGAATAGAGATATATGAAGCCACCCGTGATCAAGCCCTTGTATCTGCTTCTCAAAGCCTGCGGTTTTCCTGTGATTTGGGAAACATCGGTTGGCGCCGTCGTTTTCCGGGAGACGGAGAGTAACGAGCGCGAATATCTCCTGCTCCATTATCCGAGCGGGCATTTTGATTTTGCCAAGGGACATGTGGAGGCGGGGGAGACGGAGGAGATGACCCTGCGACGGGAGACCGAGGAGGAGACGGGTATCACAGACCTCGAGACTTTTCCTTATCGGACGAGCATTCGCTTCTTCTATGTCGCCAAGGGTTCCGAAGGGGAGCGACGCAGAAAGGAGGGCAAGGGGATTTGGATTTTCAAGCAGGTGCATTTCTATCCCGCGCGTACCGCTTCGACGGAGGTGCGGATCTCTCATGAACACATCGGTTCCATCTGGCTCCCATACGACGAGGCGATGGAGAAAGTGACTTTCGAGAATGCGAAGAAAGTGCTCTCGGGGACGGAGCATTTCCTGCGAAGTACGGCGTCGCGTCACCGTGATGGCGTTTGATGATTTCTTACGGAGTGGCGAGAGCGGTCGTTCCGCCTGCGGGCGGTGCGACCGCTGTTTGGAAATCGTTTGGATTTTCTGAAAGTAAACTTTCACGACCTATAATCTGAAACAGCTCACGCGGTCTTTGAAAATTTCTTTCTGAAGATTATCATTGAGTATTTTCTCGAAACCAACTTTCACGACCTGTGACCAGCAGACTGCTCAGTGGTCTTTCAAAAATGTTTCGAAAAAGCTTTTGATGATGATTTTTTATTACAAGTTACCAGTTACCAATTACTCTTTTTCTCCTCCCTTTGACCTTTTTCGCATGAGCCGTTATGATGGTATTCGTAATGAGTAAAAACAAATATATGATGGATGACGACATGCACCAACCAGATCCGAACGATACCTTCGTGCAGAACCTCTTTGAAGAAGTGAAGCTCCGCGCTATCAATGAAGGGATACAGAATTATGATGAGTGGATCGACCTCGTGGAGGATTTGGTCCAGGAGAAATTGAATGACGGAGAATTGACCAAGAATGATGACCTCCTCACGATTCAGAAGGATCTCGAGATGATGTGGGCGGATGTCGAGGGCTTGGTGGGATAGGATTGACGAAAACTCTATTTAGTGCTATAATAGAAGACCGTAGAAATCTACGGTTTTCCTGTTTTTTAACTTTTCTCTGAGGAGAGTAGCATGACTGTAATCAAGAAGATTTTCTTGGCAATTGGTGGAATCATCATCATTGCCGTCGCGATTCTTTGGTTTATTTCGCCGAGTTACGCGGCGGGCGGGACGACGACCGATCATCGCCTGATCCAGGTGGAGCGGATTTGGAAGAAGTTCGACCCGAACAGTATGCTCTTCCAGGGCGGATTGACCGCTATCGGGTATGAAGTGTTTTTCCCGGGGCGGGATGTCCGCGAAGGGATGGTGCAGTGGCAGAAGATGACGCCGCTCGCAAGGCTTGCTTTCCTGGAACAGGAGGGTGACCCGCTCTCTCGCGGACTCTGGGCGAGCCAGCGCAATGATGAACTCTCAGCCGATTTTAAGGGGAAATACCCCGAGATGACGGACGAGAATATTGCCGAGGTGATAGGGAACCTCGGCATCGAGGCGGTACGGAATTGCCTCTCTGCACAACCGCCGATGCACCCTGACCACTGCATCT
Organism: Candidatus Moraniibacteriota bacterium; assembly: GCA_049289395.1. GTDB lineage: Bacteria > Patescibacteriota > Minisyncoccia > Moranbacterales > UBA1568 > CAYTED01. The sequence goes on from JBATLQ010000089.1 coordinate 15,908, forward strand.
TCTTCCTCGCAAGGATTGCGGATGCAAAGGAGATGCAGTCGGCGCAGAGAGATGTCGGCTGGTATCGCTGGTACTTGTCGAGCCGGTCGAAATTTCCCCCGGCGGCTTTGAAGTAATGGAGGTTTCCGTTCGGCCCTGCTTGGTTCACTCCTCGCAGGGCTTTTTCTTGCAATTTTTCTTTTTTTATGGCATAGTAGTGAGATTATGTTCACGGTTCGCAATATCAGAAAAACTTTAGGAGGAAGGGCGGTGCTTGACAAAGTGACCTTTTCTTTGGGGCGCGGGCAGAAGGTGGCACTCGTGGGACCGAATGGAGTCGGGAAGTCGACGCTCATGCGGATCATCGCCGGTATTGATACGCCGGATCGCGGGACGGTAGAGATGGCGAAGCGCTCCCTCGCGGGGTACCTCCCACAGGAAGCGATTCCCTCGGAACAAAATATCACCGTCTTCGAATTTCTCCGTGAAGAGACGGGTGTGGCAGAACTCGAGTGGCGGATGAAGCTACTCGAACCGAGACTCGAAGAGGCGACGGCACTCGCAGAATACGGTGAGCTCTCCGAGAAATTGAATCGTCTCACGCATTATTCATTCGAAGACCGTGCGCGGGACATGCTCGACGGATTTTTCCTCGCTCATATTGATTTCGATCGCGTTCTCGAGTCGCTCTCCGGTGGAGAGAAGACGAAGGTGAATCTCGCAGGAGTGCTCCTCCGTGGTGCGGATATCCTCCTCCTCGATGAGCCGACGAACAATCTCGATCTCCCGGCACTCCTCTTCCTCGAACGATTTCTCATCTCTTCGCAGGCGACCTCGCTCATCGCGTCGCATGACCGGCGGTTTCTCGATGCGGTGGTGACGAAGGTATTCGAGTTGGATTGGTTCAGTCGGTCGGGGACGATGTGGACGGGGAATTGGAGCCAGTATTTCCATCTGCAAGAAGAGAAAAGGCAGTATGAGAAAGATCAGTATGAAAAGGAACAGGCGGAGAAAATCCGTCTGAAAGAAAGCTCGGACGAGAAACGCGAGTGGGCGCGTATCGGTGGGAGCATGGTGATGCCGGATCGGGACAAGATGTCGCAGGGGTATCACCGGAATCGTTCCGAGCAGAAATTCGGCGCGGCAGCAGTAGCGCTCGAGACGCGGAGTGTGAAGGCAGAGAAGCGGACGCTCACTCCGGAGCGGGATCCATTTCATCTCTATTTCACGGTGAAGGAAGGGGATGAGGATATGATACTCTCCCTCAGTCGCGTGGTTGCGGGATATGACGGCGCATTTCGTGTCGGACCGGTCACGATGAAGATCGCTTACGGTTCGCGCGTCGCATTCCTCGGACTGAATGGTTCAGGAAAATCGACTTTGCTCAAAACAATTTCTGGCGTCCTGGCATCAATTTCCGGGACGGTGAAACGCGGAGAGAAGATCATCATCGGCGATCTCATGCAAGCACATGAAAATATTCCTCGTAATAAAACACCGATTGAATGGTTCCTCGATGAGACGCATTTCAATGAGAAGGTGGAGGTCGCGATATTCCTGCGTGATTTCCAGGTGAACGGGGAGATGCTCGAGGCGAAACTCGGACGACTCAGTCCCGGGGAGCGCGCCAGGCTCTCTATCGCTATGGCGATCGCGAAGGGAGTGAATACGCTTCTCCTCGATGAACCGACGAATCATCTCGACCTCGCCGCGAGTCAGGCACTGGAGGAGGCACTGGAGAAATATCCGGGGACGGTGATACTCGTCTCGCATGACCGGGCGTTTCTCGAGCGGGTGGCGATACAGAAATGTTTTCTCTTCGAAAAAAATACAGTGAAACTTATTCCGGATCGTGTGGTCTACATGGATGCGCTCATGACGCAGGCGGAAAAGGATGTTACTTCGCTCCTTCGTCGTTTCAGTAAACTCTAATTTGAAATCTTTTCGTGGATAAGGGAGTGGTCGCTTTTTCTGGGGGCGGCCAGCCTCGCCGGTTAGGCGGGTGCGTCCGCTATTCGAAAATCTCTCATCTCTATTTTCTCATCTCTCATCTCTCAGTTATGCATACCTACATCGCGCTCCTCCGGGGTATCAATGTGAATGGTCAGAAACTGATATCGATGGAGAAACTCCGATCGCTCCTCGAGGATTTGGGATTGACGGGTGTGACGACTTACATTCAGAGTGGCAATGTCGTGTTTCAGGCGGGCAAGGTGCCACCTTTTGTGTTGGAGAAGAGGATACAGACGGCGATACGAGATGTATTCGGTTTCTCTGTGCCCGTGATGGTGAAGACGAGGGCAGAGTGGCAGGAGATTATTTCTGGAAATCCATTTGTGGGGAGAAAAGATATTGATGAATCATTTTTGCATGTTACTTTGCTCTCTGATACGCCGAATCAAGGCGTGATGGATGAGATCATGGCGGGAGAATATGGCGTGGACGAATGTATCCTTTCCGGGAAGGTCGCGTACCTGTACTGTCCAAATGGATATGGGAAAACGAAACTCAGTAATTCGTTTTTCGAGAAGCAGACCAAACTCATCGCGACGACGCGGAATTGGAAGACGGTGTCGAAACTTCTCGATCTTTCCGTATGAAAAAGAAAGCGAAATACACACTCTATATCCTCCAATGCGCAGACGGGACCTTGTATACCGGCATCACGACAGACATGAAGCGACGACTCGAAGAGCATAACAGCTCAACACTCGGCGCAAAATATACGAGAGTGAGGCGACCGGTCGCATTGGTGTATCAAAAAACATACGAAAATCGCTCAGAGGCATCCGTCGAAGAGTCGCGCGTGAAGAAATGCACTCGTGCTGAAAAGTTGAAATTGATAGGTTCGGCGCATTGACGGGATGGGAGAGTCTTGCTAGCGTGGAGCCATGGGTTGCCGGGTACATGCCTGGTTTTTCGGTTCGTGAACAATTGAGGGAGATTCCCGTGAAAAATATACTGCTTATCGCATCAGGCAGCGGAACGGATGCCACCGCCATCATGAGGGCGTGGAAACTGGGGGCGATTCCGGAAGTGGGCAAGATCGTTCTCTTGAGTACCCGCGAGGGTGCCGGATGTCTTACGAAAGCGGCGGAAAATGGAGCGGAATCATTCACGATCATTCCGGGGAGTTCCCCCTTGAATCCTTCCGATGCAATCGAATTTCAGAGGAAGCTCTCGAGGCTTTGTCGCGCACACGACATTGGTTTGATTTTCCTCGTTGGTTGCGTCGTGGTGCTCCCGCTCATTGAAGGCATCCCGATGTTCAACATACATCCGGCATGTCCTCTCTTGCATGGTGGCAAGAAGATGTATGGTCTGAGAGTCCATGAACATGTCCTTCTTTTTCACTTGGATGAGATCGAACGCGGGAAGAAGGCGCTTCCTTCCGGCGATCGGTTCTTTACACATCCGACGGTGCACGAAGTGACGGAGAAGCCCGATGACGGAGAATTTTTGCTTCAAGGTTGCGTGGAAATCCCGAAGGAACTTCTTTGGGACATCCAATCGGGCGACATTTTGTTAACGGAGGGGGCAATGCGTCTTCAGAAACTCGTGTTGCCGCACGAGTGGATGATGTTACCGGCTGCCGTCGGAATGGCAATCGCTCGGATCGAGACCTGATCCGCCTTCTCATCCCCGCTCGGTATCGTTTTCTTGCCCGGCTCTCCGAATCATCGGAAGCCGGGATTTTTTTGCCTATTTTTCATCAATTTGATAGACTGACTGACCTGCTTTTTTGCAGGGTTTTCAGGCTCTTTGACAACTAGTAAAGAGTAAGCAAGAAAGCAAAACAGTTCAGTCCGGAGTGACCAATTCGGTCCACTCCATATTTCGCAGTTTCGTGCAGTTCAATCAGGAGGAAGTCATCATGCGGTCAACTTTCAGTCAGAAACTCTATCGCCGTATCGGTGACGGACAAGAACAAGTGTTCGTCGTTGAAGCCTCGCGGCCGTTTACGGTTAATGAAATCGCGATTCTGATGTATGTCTTGCGCGGAGCTCTTCCGAGTACGGCGCTCTCCGATACGACATGGCTCGGCGAGGAAAATGTGGTTCGGGTCGGTCCTTTGCCTCACTTCGAGACACCGGATTCGTCGCGGGCGGTGGACATTCTTCACCGTTGTGGTTTGCCCTCGGTTACACGCGTGGAAATGATTCGCGGGTATGCGCTTGAAGTCGGAGCCACTGCGGATTCCATTCCAGGAGTGGTTCCGGATCGCATGACGGAATGTGCGTATCCCACCATTCCTGATTCGTTTGCATCGACTGCTCAACCGGAGCCGTTGCAGTGGATTGACTTGAGTGGCGCGGATGCCCTTGCTGTCCTGTGGGGCATCAATAAGGAGCTCGGCCTCGGTATGGATGAAGCCGATATGCTTCGGGCGATTGAGCTGGCTCTCTCGCTGGGTCGCCCGATGTCTGACATGGAGATTTTTCAGTTGGCACAGGGGAACAGTGATCATTGCCGGCACTGGATATTCACGAGCAATATCTGTATTGACGGGGTGAGGATGCTCTATTCGTTGATGCAGATGATCAAGGCACCATTTTTGAAGGATCCGGGGCAAATCTTGTCCGCGTTTTCCGACAATTCGATGGTCGTTCGTGGTCACGAGGTGACACTGCTCGTGCCGGAATATCCGGGACAGCCATCGCGTCTCGTTCCGAGGCGTGTGACACTCGGCATTATCGGCAAGGTGGAGACACACAATCATCCGACGGCCATCGCACCCTTTCCGGGAGCGGCGACTGGTTCGGGTGGCGAGATCCGTGATGAGGGTTCGACGGGGCGAGGAAGTCGCCCGGGTGTCGGTGTCATCGGATTCTGTACATCGGATCTCTGCTTGCCCGGGTATGTTCAGCCGTGGGAGAATCCGAATTTGCCACGCCCGAATCGGCTGGCAAGTGCGGAACAAATCATCATCGACGGAAGTGATGGCGCTACTGGTTTCGAGAATTCCTTTGGACGGCCATGCGTTGTATTTTTCTGGCGCACTGCTGATATCGTGCTACCGAATGGAGAACGCAGGGCATGGTTGAAGCCGGTGATGAGTGCCGGTGGCATCGGAAGTATCGATGTCGGGCATGTGGAAAAGGATGTGCCGAGTGCGGGCATGTGTATCGTCCGCATGGGTGGATCCGCCTACAATGTTGGTCTGGGCGGAGGTGCCGCATCGAGTATGCGGATTGGCGAAAATACGGTTGCATTGGATTTTGCATCCGTCCAGCGCGCCAATCCAGTGATGCAGCGTCGCGCGGATTATGTAATCCGAACCTGCGTGGAAATGGGGGATGGAAATCCCATCGCCGTGATTCATGATCAGGGTGCTGGAGGTGTTGGGAATGTTGGTACGGAAATCGTGTATCCGACCGGAGGTCGGTTCGATATATCGCGTATCAATGTCGGTGATGCATCCATGTCACCCCGGGAAATTTGGAGCGCGGAATATCAGGAGGGGTATGTAGTACTCGTGTACCCGTCGAAAATTGATGTTTTCCGGCAGATGTGCGCACGCGAGGGAGTGCCCCTCGAGGAGTTGGGGGAGATTACGGGGGACGGACGGATTGTCGTTCATAATGGCGATGACCCGACGCTTCTCGTCGATCTGCCACTCGAGAAGATTCTGGGAGACCTACCGCAGAAAACCTACCATTTTGAAACGGTTGCAAGAGGATTGAAACCGTTGATCTTGCCGGAAGGCTTGACTCTGCTGGGGGCACTGGAGTGTGTGTTGCGCCTCCCGTCTGTTTCTGCGAAGAGTTGGTTTCTTCACAAGGTAGATCGGAGCGTAACGGGTCTCGTGGTTTCGCAACCGTGTTGCGGATCATTGCAACAACCGGTCGCCGACTGCGGTATCAAGGCACATAGTTTCCTCAATGCATCGGGAAGCGTAGTGTCAATCGGTGAGAATGCGCTCCGCATCCTCGTCGATCCTGAGGCTGGTGCACGGATGTGTATCGGTGTCGCCATTACCAATATGGCGGGGACCGTTATCGAAAAGGGTATCCCGGGCATCACGGTATCAGGCAATTGGATGTGCCCAGCGAAAGAGCGAGGCGAAGGTGCCGAGCTCTATCGTGCAGTACAGGCCGTATCCGACTTTCAGGTACGATTGGGAGGTGCTCGTACGGGTAGCGGTAAGGACAGTACATCCATGGCCGCAGATGATGGTACGGGTGTGATCGTGAAGGCGCCCAATATGCTGCAGGTGACCGCAGTCGCTGCCATGAATGATGTCTGTCTGCATGCGACTCCGGACATAAAGCATCCAGGGGAAAGTGGTCTTTGGCTTCTGGATGTCGGTGATGGGCGTGCCCGCATGGGTGGGTCAGCATTGGCCCAGGTCTTCGGCCAGATCGGGAATGAATCGCCGGATGCAGATCCGGATCTTCTGACTCGATCGTTTGATGTGATGCAAGAGTTGGTTCGCCGAGGTATCGTATCGGCATACCATGATCGTGGCGATGGAGGCCTCATCGTGGCGTTGCTCGAAATGGCGTTCGCAGGGGATTGTGGTGTTCGCATATCGCTTCCCAAGTCAGTGGAGCACCACTTTCTCTCTGTGGCGTTTCACGAAGAGCTCGGCATGGTGTTCGAGGTTCCAGAATGGCAGGAGGCTGTCATGCTGGAAGTGATGCAGGACTATGGGGTATCCCGCATTCTTCATTTCGTGGGAGTGACGACCGTCGACAAGGGTATCTTGGTGATGGCAAGCGGTGCCCGTGTGCTCATGAACGAGTCGATGCTTGATTTGCGCCAGATGTGGCATGAGACGGCGTATCAGTTGGAACTGCGTCAGGGGAACCCGGTTACAGCGGAAGCTGAACGCCAGAATTCGTATGACCCGGGAGCGCCGAAGTATGTGCTTACCTTCGAGCCGGAAGGGCCGGTAGCAGTTGAGGATGGTGTGGTGCGTCCGCGCGTTGCCATTTTGCGGGAACAGGGTTGCAATAGCGACCGTGAGATGGGTGCGGCATTTCAGCAAGCTGGATTCGATGCGTTGGATGTCACGATGACCGATCTGCTTTCGGGTCAGGTCACGCTGGAATCATTCCGTGGAGTTGTCGCTGTGGGGGGATTTTCCTATGGTGATACGACCGACGCCGGCAATGGGTGGGCGAAGGTCATCTTGCTTAATCCGGGTTTGAAGGCGATGTTCGATGCATTTTTCAATCGGACGGACACTTTCTCGCTCGGTGTCTGCAATGGAGCGCAGATGTTTCTGTATTTGGGCAAGGTGCTGTGGGACGGCATCGATGAGGATGAACAGCCGAGGTTCGTTCGGAATACATCTCGGAAGTTTGAATCCAGGTGGGTGTCATTAGCGATTGATTCCTCCCCGGCAATGATGCTTCGGGGGATGGAGGGGTCGGTCCTAGGTGCACATGTGGCACACGGAGAAGGGAAGCTTGCCTTGTCGGATGCGTTTATCGAAAGGGCAATCAAGGAAGGGTTTGCCCCCATCCGATACGCGGATCCGGAAGGAAATCCGACGGAGGAGTATCCGTTCAATCCGAACGGTTCGCCAAAGGGAATCGCCGGTCTGTGCAGTGCGGATGGTCGGCATCTGGTCATGATGCCACACACGATCGATCGCGCTTGGCAAATGCGGCAATGGCATTGGGTTCCGAATTCAATGAGGGGGCTTACGGCATCACCCTGGCTCATGATGGCGCACAATGCACGCAAGTGGTGCGAGCAGAACGGGTAAACTGACCCGGGAAAGGAGGCGATGTGGGGTACCCTCGGTCAATGACCGTCGGTACTCCTTTTTTTATACAGAAATAATAGTATGTGGGGATTTACTGAAAATAGTTGCCACTTTCGTCCGAATCTGATAAGTTGTGAGCCAAGCGGTCCGGTCATCGTACCGGACTAATTTCGAAGTGTATCTTCACAAAAGAGGTGGCGATTATGGCGCAAAGCAACGAGTACGGGGATGCGGGAGTGGATTATTCGAAGATCGAGCCGTTTAAGCAGGCGATGAAGGCAGTCGGGCAAAGAACCCTCGATTTTCCACTTAGGCGACATGTCAGGGTGCGGTCTGAAGACCATGGCGCGACCTTTGCATACCTTTCGCCTGAACGGTCTCACATCTGGTGCAGTGTTCAGGAGGGTCTTGGCAATAAGAACTGGATTGCCGAATGGATGTACCAGATGACGGGCAAGCCGCACTATTTTGGCATTGGGATTGATGCCGTGCTCATGGCCGTCAATGATTTGATTGCACAAGGTGCCATGCCTGTTCTCTATATGGACGAGGTGGCTGCCGGTGACAGTGAATGGTTTCAGGATTCCGTGCGAGCAAACGACTTGGCCGATGGGTTTTATTCCATTTGCAAACAAGACGGTATCGCGTTGCCGGCCGGCGAATCTCCATCGCTCCGCTATCTCATCAAAGCTGAACCGCCAGTCAAGAGCGCGCCGTCGCTCAGTGGAAGCGCCATCGGCATCATCGCACCATCCCACCGGATTTTGCGAAGTGTTCCGCAAATTGGCGATGTAATCATCGGTGCTCCATCATCGGGAGTACATTCCAATGGCATTTCGCTTGTCATCAAGAGGGCAATGAGTCTTCCTGATGCGTTCCTGACCAAACTCCCCAGTGGGAAAACGCTTGGAGAGGAGGCACTCATCCCAACACTTTCCTATGTGGCTCTCATGGAAGCACTGCTTGAAAATGAGATTGCCATCCATGCAGTGCTTCCTGGTACCGGCGATGGGGTAGGGAAAATCGCTTTTGACAAGCGTCCATTTACATATCGGATCCATAGCTGGGTGAAAG
>JBATLQ010000090.1:0-9646 GCA_049289395.1 Candidatus Moraniibacteriota bacterium
CCGTAGTGCTGGGCGGGACTTTCGTGGTTCCGCCGAACGCTACTGTCACCGGCAACGCTGACGGTACCGTGAGCTGGTCGGGCGTCTCGCTCGGCTCAGTGGTTCACTTCCGGGACGCTAACGCGCCCCCGGTGGAACATCGCGTGAGCGGAACATCCGGGAGTATCAAGCTCTTGGATGTCGCGGCAAATGGCGGACGCTTTCAGGTCCGCGATGTGAACGGAAACTGGGCATGGCTCACGCCGAACGGAACTCGTTTCGTTTTGGCGGGCGCACATCTCGATTGCGCCAACCACGACGGGTGCGCGCTTGAGGTGGATGGCACGGGGTCGAAGTCGGCACCGGTCGCCAATTATCCGGGCGGGGTCTATCAAGGCTACGCCTCGGCACAGCAACTCGCGTCTGCCAATCAGGTCGTCGGGGTCAACACGACCCAGATGGCTGTGGCGCCGAGTGGCACTGTGGTGACTCCGGTTACCATGGTCCCACCGCCCATGGCGGTTGGCGCTTCGCAGTCGGTCTCGGCTGGGAAGTACAAGCTGGTCCCGGTGATGAGCGAGGCTGAGAAGGCTGGCATGAAAAAGCCAGTCGCCAAGGCGAAGGCCAAGGCGAAGGCACCGGCAGTTGCGAAGGCAGCTCCGGCTAAGGACGAGTGCGTTGCCGGCAAGCCGATTGAGACGAAGGACGGGGTTGTGCAATGCATCCCCAAGATCCTTACTCGCATCGGTGATGTACCGAAGCCAGTCGAAGCGACTACGGCACCGGCACCTGCAACACCCGCCGCCGCATCGGCTCCAGCTCCTGCTGTAAAGCCGCCTGCCGCAACGGCACCGGTGGCACCCGCCGCCAAGAAGGGATAACCCCCCTTCTCTCACCCTCGAGCCCAAACATGATTCTGTGTTTGGGCTCGAATTCTATATAAAACATGTTTCTCCTATAATACTTCCCTGTTTCGCGATATAATGAAGGAGATACTTCTATGCCATCAATGAATACGCTTTTTCCAGTGACGCCTTTTCAAGAGAAAATTATTTTCTCTGTATTGGTGTTTCTTCTCGGGATCGTTTCGATTCTCGGAGCGACGCTTGGCGCGACCCCGAGTGTCCTTTTTGTCTTCGCACTCGGCATTTCTTTTCTCCTCGCATTGCTCTTCCCTCGCCCAGCCGTGTGGGCGATCGTGACACTCACGATTCTCTTCGAGCGATTTTTCACTTTGCAGCCACTCGTGTTCGGTAAGAGTGTATTGAAACTCTATCCGATCGATATGATGATACTCGGTCTCCTCGGGGCGCTGTTCGTGCAGTGGCTCTTGTTCCATCATCGGAAGAAGACTCTGCCCTGGTCGGATATCTGGCTTCTCCTCTTTTTTGTTTACATTTCCCTACTCTTTTTGCTTTCAGTATTTGGTATCTCGGGGAGTGAGGCAGCCGTCGCTTTCAGTACCTGGAAGCAATATGTTTTCTATGCATCAATCTTTTTTCTCGTTCGTTTGGCGGTGACATCTCTCGATGATCTGAAAATGTTTATGCAAGTGCTCTTTGGTTCGATCGTCGGTGCACTCCCGTTCCTCCTTATCGGCATAGTGCGCGGAGAGGGATTGTGGAGCGAGTATACGCCACTTTCGACTGCAGGGGTACGCATCCTCGCTTTCCCGCATGCTTTGTATTTTTCTCTCGCATTGATGGTCGCATTTCTTTTCCTCTCGGCGGATGTCATTCGTGGCAAATGGCGGACGGCATTGTTTAGCCTCGTCCCACTCCTCTCCATCGGCATCATCGGATCACTCATGAGGCACCTGTGGCTCGCTCTCGGAGTGGCATTCATCGTTGGATTACTCCTCCTTCCGATTAAGTATTGGAGCCGGTTCATACGAAATAGTGGTGCCTACCTCGGAATGCTAACGGTATTCGCCCTGCTCTTTCTCTCGATACTTTCACTTATGCCACACAGCTCACTCACGGAGAGGATATGGTATTCAAGCGACATTGTCTCGACTCGCATCACTTCTATCGGTGATACCTATGATGAGAGTGCGGCATGGCGCGGTGCCGTCTGGCAGAGTGCGTTCGCTCGTTTCGCCGAGCATCCGCTCCTTGGTATCGGCCTCGGGAACAGCGTCCCGGTTGAACTCGGCGAGTATCGGGATATCATCGAGGTGCGCAATATCCATAATTCTTGGTTCGCACTCATCGTACAGACGGGGCTCATCGGGTCGATACTGTTTTGTTTGTTTCTCGCGAGCCTTTTCATGTCAGTGTTTCGATTGAGAGGAGGGGATGAATTGGCTACGCTCTCGCGGGTGACCCTCCTCACGCTTTCGGCATTTTTTGTGGTCGTTTTTTTCTTCCAGCCGTATCTCGAGACGAATCTCCTTTCTCTCTTCTTCTGGGTACTGCTCGGATTGATGGCGATTCTGTCGCGGAAAGATTTTTTTGAACGAATCTAAAGGTATGCGCATTCTTGAAGTCAACAAATTTTTCTATATGCGACGGGGGGCGGAACGGCATTTCCTCGATCTCATCGCATTGCTCGAAAAGAATGCTCACGAGATCGCTGTTTTCTCCATGCAACATCCGGAGAATTTGGCATCGAAATGGGAGCGATATTTCGTCTCGCATGTCGGGTACAATGACGATGACTCGATGATTTGGGAGCGGATAGTCGGCATAGGGCGACTGTTTTGGTCTTTCGAAGCGAGGCGGAATATGAGATCGCTCCTCACTGATTTCCGACCGGAAGTGGTACATGTGCACAATGCGTATCATCAGCTCTCGCTTTCATTTTTTCCATTGATAAAAAGGGCGAGTATCCCGCTCGTCATGACCGTGCATGATTATGCGCTCATCTCACCGGATAAGGATGCATATTATCCCGAGGTAGGGCGACAATACTGGAAATTCCTTCGGATGAACAAATATGGATTCGGGAAACGATTCTTCCTCGTCCTGAAAAAATACTGGGAGGATATTGTCGGTTTTTATGATTGCATTGATCGATTCATCGTGCCGAGCCGATATGTGGAGGGGATACTTCTCTCGGCTGGCATCGCGAAGGAACGCATCGTGGTACTGCCACATTTCGTTTCAGATGAGATGATAGATTCTGTGGTAATGACGGATGTCGAGGTTCCTGAGAAATATCTACTTTCTTTCGGTGTGTTATCTTCTGAAAAGGGAACGGAGACATTACTTAGCCTCTCTTCTGAAATGAAGATCCCGATATTGTTCGCCGGACGGATGGAAGGGGTATTTGATTTCACAAAATATCCTCTTGCGAAATATATCGGTACGCGGACGAAAGGAGAACTCCAGACGCTTATACGAAAATCCATGGCGGTCGTCTCCGCATCGACACTCCCGGAGACATTTGGACTCACCGCACTCGAGACGATTGCTCTCGGGAAACCGTTTCTCGGACTCAATCGTGGTGCCCTCTCAGAAATTATCGAGAATGGGGAAAATGGATTCCTCGCGAAGAATCAAGAGATGCTCGCTGATGTGATACGGAAATTTCTTGCTGGGGAAATCATTTTTTCGGATGATGACGCGATACGGAGACAGGCGGAGGAACGGTTTGGATCGTCAGTATACCTCGCTCAATTCAAGGTTCTTGTGGAGGCTCTGACGACGAAAATCATTGACAAGAAGTGAGAAAGGTGGTATATGTATATCATTGCTTTTTTAACATATTCGGGAGGAATTTTAGAGATGGATCCTTTCGAGGAGTGGCAAAGGTCGGTTCGACGGGTACAGTGGGCATTTGAGAATATGCACATCGTTCTCGCTGGTTCAGCGGTAGTCGGTTTTGTTTTTCAACTCGCCCTCGCGGGCATACTTTCCTAGGGAGGAAAAAGATGGATAAGATTTTCGGATTTGTCCGCCGTGAATGGTTTACCATTTTTCTCGGTTTTGCTGTTATCTTCGTCGCCTGCTGGGAAGATGGTGAGGATGAAGTAACTCTGTATGCGAAGAGGGGCGTTACTGTCGCCATCGTCTCGTATGGGAACTCTTCGAATCAGCAAATCGCATTACCGAGCGCGCTTGAGAACGACCATTGGATTCGCAATGCGAGAGGAAGAGATGCCTGTTATCAGTTGGTCATCGCATATGACCGGCGAAACGGCATGTATTCTGTTCTCGGTGGACCGGAGAAGAAAGTCCTCCTCCTGTATACGCGGGATCCGGAGGATGTATTGGAATGGCTCGAAGTGCTCGCGGACTTCAAGTGCAATACCGTCAGCATGTAACAGCGTACATGCTGATGAAGCGGAGTGTGATTCGAAAGGATCGCGCTCTGTTTTTTATTTGAAGAAGCGGCCTCCGTCAGTTGGCGGATCAAAAAGCGGAACGACCGTTGGGAGCGAACATAATCCGGGCGTCGAGGATACGGAAGTCCTTGGCATTTTCGGTGACGACGAGGGGATTGATATCGATCTCGGATATTTCCGGGAAGTCGATGACGAGTCGGGAGAGACGACCGAGGCATTGTGCGAGCGCATCCGTGTCGATGCCTGCTTGCCCTCGTGCTCCCGCGAGGAGTTGGTAGGATTTTAATTCGCGGATCATCGCCTCCGCATTTTCGGTATTAAGTGGTGCGAAACGGAATGCCGTGTCTTTGAAGACTTCGACGAAGATGCCACCGAGACCGACCATGAGGAGTCTCCCGAGTCCCGATTCATGTTTCATACCGAGGATAATTTCCTTGCCACCGGGTTTCGCCATCTCGACGATGACGGCACCATCGAGTCGCGCACTCGGGACTTTTTCAGAAACGGTTTTCAGGAGTTCGTCATACGCATCGCTCACATTTTCTGGAGTGACATGAAGCATGACTCCGCCCGCATCGCTTTTGTGGAGTATGTCGGGAGATATAATTTTCAGCGCAACGGGAGCTCCGATCATGAGGGCAGCGGCACCCGCTTCGCTCGCGGAGTGCACCTCGTAACTTCGCAGGATGGGAAATCCATACGCGGCGAGCACGCCATACCCTTCGCTCTCCGTGAGACGATCGCGACCCTCTTTGCGTGCGAGGGCGATGATGTCATGCGCTTTCGTCGTATCGATATCAGGGAAAGAAAATTCCGTCGAACTTTTTTCATCGCGAAATATCTTGAAGGGATACATGCTTCCGAGGGTCTCTGCAGCTTCTTCGGGATAGGTGAAGAGCGCGACGCTGGACTTTCGTAATATATCAGCACCTTTTTTCAGGGCATCCTTGCCGGAGAAAACCGCGATCACTGGCTTGCCACACTGCTCCCTCATATGGATAATCGCCCGCGCGGTACCGACGGCATCGGTCATACTCTGCGGAGTGACGATGACCATGATCGCATCGACGGATGGGTCACTCCCGATGGTATCGAGGGTATGTGCATAGCGATCTGCTCCGGCATCGCCGAGGACATCGATGGGATTTCTCGCGCTGGCGGCTGGTGGGAGGAATTCTTTCAGGCGCGCCTGTGTCTCTGCGGAGAGCGTCGCGAGTGACAGATTATTTTTCACCAGGGCGTCGGTCGCGAGGACACCGAGTCCGCCCGCATTCGTGACGATAGCGATGCGATTCCCCGTGAGTGGAGGATTTTTCGAGAATCCTTCGAGGAGATTTTTCAGGTGATTCATACTGCGTGCGCGGATAGCACCTGACTGCCGTATGAGTGCTTCGTACGCGGCGTCACTTCCCGCGAGCGATCCGGTATGCGAGCTTGACGCTTTCGTACCCGCTTCGGTCGTACCGCTTTTGAGGACGATGAGTGGTTTGGGTGCTGGCAACGAAAGGAGCGCCCGACTTCCGGCAATAAATGTCTCAGCTGAAACGATGTCCTCGGAGTAGAGTGCGACCAGCTTCGTCTGCTCATCGTCGCGTGCCCAGTCGAGGAAATCTTTTTCTTTGAGCATGGCTTTGTTCCCGATACTCGCGAAGAGAGAAAATCCGAGCTCACCCTCGGTGAGACTGAGGAGTGCGGTTGAGAGTGCACCGCTCTGGGAGAAGAAAGCGATGCCCCCTTTTTTCGGCATGAGTTTCCCACTCGCGAATGATGCGTTGAGTGAGATGCTAGGGGAGAGATAGCCGAGGCAATTCGGTCCGAGGATGCTGATGCCGAATTCTTCCGCGATGGAGATGATTTCTGTTTCGAGGAGCGCTCCGAGAGGACCGGTTTCTTTGAAGCCGGCAGAAATGATGACCGCAGATGATATACCTTTCACTCCGACCGCACGGAGAACAGCGGGCACGACCTTGGCAGGGACGATGATGATAGCGAGGTCGGGCGTTTTCTCTATTTCTGTGACATCAGAAAAACACTTTCGATTGAAGAGTTTGGTCGCCTTCGGATTGACGAGAAATACTTCGCCCTGATAGCCACCGAAGAGAATGTTGTGCGTGAGGTCATTCCCCACGCTCCCGACGGTCGTGGATGCGCCGATAATGACGATGGATTCCGGGCGAAAAAGAGATGATATGGACATATTTTTTGTTTTATACTTTCTGCCTGTTGCCAAATGGGTGTTTGGCTTTTTTTGTGCTTTGAGTTTTGTGTTTTCTCTCAGTATTGTACCTCATAACCCTGCTCTTGACAAAGAGGCGATAATTTGCTATGATGTACGGTTGAGTTTTAACTGGTATAAACGCTTTTTATATGAAGTATTTTGGCTTGAAAGAGGGACTTTTCGTCGCTATCGGGGTTCTCGCCGTCGGAGTGCCGTTTTTGGCTTTCGGTGGGCGTTCCGTGGTCTATGTCGACAAGAATACGAGTGGTGAAGAGACGGGGACGAGCGGAAACCCGTATCACAGCATCGGGAAAGCGTTGAAACACGCGAATGAGAATACGGAAGTACGCGTGAAGAAAGGCGAGTACCATGAGAATATCGTCATTCCAAAGGATGTGAAAGTGACGAGTGACGGGAATGATCGTGATAAGGTGGTCATCAAAGGCGATGATAATGATCCGACCGTGCTTATGAAAGATGAAGCGGAGCTCTCTAAGGTGACCATCAAGGGTGGTCGTCATGGTATCCGTGTGAATGAAAATGCGAAGGCGCATATCTTCGATGTGCTCGTCGATGGGAGCGATCGTGATGGTATCCATATCGATCATTCGGACAAGAAGGACAAGCGACACCGCGTCCTCATCGACAAGGTGGAAGTGAAGAAAAGCGGACGAACGGGTATCTATTCCGAGGAGCATTTCGTCGTGATCATGAAGAGTAATGTCCATGACAATGATGGTGATGGTATCGATCTGCAGGATGATGTCAAAGCTTGGATCGAAGACACTCGGGTGAATGAAAACAACGGATCAGGAATGAAAATCGACATCAACGGTGCTGATATCTGGACGAACAAATTGACGATTCGCGACAATAAGCGCGAGGGTGTGGAAGTATCCGGGAATACCGATGAAACGGGAAGTTTCGGTCTGAAGAAGGCGACCATTATCGGGAACAAGCATTTCGGTGTCGCGAAAATTCGTCGCGGGACGGCATCGGCGACTCTCCTCCATAATCGCGTGTTCATCGAGAACAGTCGCGTGGAAGCAAATGGCAAGGGTGTCGTATCCGGTGTGATTTCTGTGAAGTAAAGAACGCTCGCGATTTCTTGTATTGTATTTGAGATATATGAAGATAGCATTCATCGGACAAAAAGGAATACCAGCCATTTCGGGCGGCGTGGAGAAGCATGTCGAGAAATTGGCGGTGGAACTCGTCAAGCAAGGACATGAGGTCTCTTGTTATGTTCGCTCGCACTACACTCCTGTGGCGCTGACGAATTATCAGGGTGTGAAGCTCATCCATATCAAGAGTATCCATACCAAGCATTTCGATGCGATTACACATACATTGTTTTCTGCTGTGCATGCTTTGTTCGCGGATTATGATGTGATTCATTTCCAGTCAATCGGACCATCGACGCTCGCCTTCATCACGCGAATTTTCAAACGCTCCGCTCGGACGGTCGCGACCTTTCATAGTCGGGATTACTTCCATGCGAAGTGGGGATTCTTCGCGCGACTGTTCCTGCGAATCGCCGAACGACTCATTCTCTTCATCCCGGAACGCACCTTCGTCGTGAGTGAGACGCTCGCTCGCTATGTGAAAGATACTTATGGCAAGGAATGCCTCGTGACGCAGAACGGTGCTGATGTATTTTCGACCTGCGATGCATCGTCACTGGAATCATTTGGACTTCGACCGAAGCAGTATGTCGTGTCGGTCAGCCGGCTCCTCGCGCACAAAGGCATACACTATCTCATCAAAGCCTTTATGGATTTGGAAGATACGAATCGTCTGCCGAATAATTTCAAACTGGCAATCGTCGGGACACATGCGGGGACGGCGGAATACGAAGACTATCTGAAGGTCATGGCGAGTGGCCGTGACTCGATCATCTTCCTCGGTGAACGGAGCGGACATGAACTCGCTGCGCTCTTCTCACAGGCGGCAGTATTCGTACAGCCATCCGAAGATGAGGGACTCTCGCTCGCACTCCTCGAGGCGATGGGGTATGGACTCCCGTGTGTGGTGTCCAGTATTCCCGCCAATATGGAAGCGATCGGTGATGCTGGGTTGGCATTCGAAAATAAATCTGTGGAGTCTCTGAAAATGGAACTCTCGAAACTTATCAATACGAAAGAATTGATGATCGATCTCGGGAATCGTGCAGAACACCGGATCGCGACGCAGTATAGTTGGTCTGCAATCGCAGAGAAAACCGTGGATGCTTATCAGAAGGAGATAACTCACTATGCGCTCAAACGATATGTGGTCATCCGCTCATAACAAGGGGTATCCGAAACGCCTCGTCATGGGATTCGTGTTCGTCACGATCATCCTGTGTTTCGTCATGACGCTCCTCCTCCTCGACCGATTCCGATCGCATGAGGCGAGTCTCGATATGCTCGTACTCTCTCGGAGTGAGCAGGGAGCGATCGAAGCTCCTGCCGTGCGTGATGCGCTCATGCTCCTCGGTTCACAGAATGATTTCCTCTACACGGTGAATGAGACGGCTGATGTGAATGAAATCAATTTTTCTCGGAACGGGGAGACATCGTTCCGCATGCGCACCGTGTCGGATACGCCCCTTGATGCGAGAGATGGCGCGGTGGCAGCATCGCAGGAACTCTTCGCCACGATCGGGAAATACTACGATATCCGAAATGATATCGCTGTCCGTTCGATCGGGTCGCCCAAGACAAAGGTAATCGTCACTCATCCGATACTACTGGTCGGTTCGGGCATTCTCTCGGCATGTATTCTCTCGCTCGCTTTCTTCGCATGTATTCTCTCGATTGCGCGTATCGCATTCTCGGTGCGTGGAAAAGAGACAGTTGTCTCTTCTGAATCCGTCTTCCCCATGACAGGAGAAGATATGGTACCGTATGAAGAGACGCCACCTGTTTTTTCTCCGGAAATGTTCGTTCCGAAGAGGGAGGAGAGTCGTTTCTTTTTTTTCGAACCATCTGGTGCTGAACGAGAGAAGGACTACGCACATTTCAATCGTGGTCCGGCGCCGAGTAATCTGCCGATCGCGATGGATGATTCTGAGTCATTGCCGGATTTTCTCATGCCGGTGAAAACAGGAACAATGGATGAGCAAGTAGCATCGGAAGAGCCAGTGGAAGCGACTGCACCGATTGAGGAGCCTCTTGTTC
>JBATLQ010000091.1:0-7991 GCA_049289395.1 Candidatus Moraniibacteriota bacterium
GAGTTATTTTCGCCTTTTTTCTATTGACTTATTATGAATTATATGCTATACTATACATAGTACATTGACACATCGCCTCTGAGCATCCCGCTCGGAGGCATTCTACAAACTGTAGCATAATGTCTAAAGGAGACATCATGAAAAACCTTATCGCATTGTTGATCGCCCTCTTTTCCGCTACGGCCTTTGCTGGCTGTGGGGATTGGAACGGGCGGGGGTATACACGCTGTGTGGAAGTTCGGGACCATGGTCACCGTGGCCAGAGTATCGGCCGCGAGATCGCAGAAATCGGTATCGGCACTGCCGTCGGTGTCGCGGCCATCCAAATTGGATCCGCGATCGGTGGCAAAATTGCCCAGGAAATTTCTGGCGTTCCGACACAACAAGCGCGCGTGGTATATGCTCAGTCGCCGCAACAAGTAGTGGTTGTCGCGACCTGTGACACCACCCCGTTCATCAGTGGAGGGTTGGTGTATGCCGACCGCTGCGATGGATCGGGAATGGGTCCGGTCGTCGTCGGTCGAATCGACCGTCGATGACAAATACGAAGCCGTCGGGAGAGAATCTTTCTCCCGGCGGCTTTTTCTTTTTCTCACAATTCTTGAGCGGTTGCTGAAACTCATGCGATGTGCGCGAGCGGTTGTTCCGCCTGCGGGGCGGCTTGTCTGCCTCAGGCAGGTGCAACCGCTGTTTGTAAAAGTCATAGCACATCTGATCCCATCTCGATTTATAAAACAGCGGTCGCACCGCTGAGACAGCGGAACGACCGCTCCTTATATTCAACGGATGATCCATTTGATGAATTTTTTTATGGAGCATATATATTTACATCGAAAAAAATATATGATACTATCCAAACATTGAAGAAGAGGAACTGTTTTGGACACCGAAACGAGTGCAAGCTCGTTTCTTGCTTTCCCCAACCGTTTTTCACTTTTAAATACTAATAGCTAACAGCTCTTTTCGTATGAAGCATACCAAGATCGTCACGACTATCGGACCGGCGACGGAAACAGAAGAAATGATTGAGAAGCTCGCACTCTCGGGGATGAATGTGATCCGCCTCAACTTCTCTCACAATGAACACGCCTGGCACAAGATGATCATCGACCGTGCGCGCAAGGTTTCGAAGAAATTGGGTCAGTCGATCGGTGTCCTCGCGGATATGCAGGGTCCGCGCATCCGTTTGGAGATCGTGGGGGATCCGATTTCTTTTCCTCGCGGGGCGAAGATAGCCGTCGGGTACAAGGAGAACAAATCGGCAGTGCCGGACAGTGTCGGTATGCCGGCGATATTTCTCGATACGCCACACATTCTGGAGAGTCTCGCCATAGATCATACCCTGCTCATCGAGGACGGACTCATCGAACTTCGGGTAATCGAAGTGAAGGAAGGATATGCCGTGACCGAAGCGCAGACTCCAGGCACGATCAAGAATCGGAAGGGTGTGAATCTCCCCGATACGAGTTTTCATCTGCCGATACTCTCGGAGAAGGATAAGAGGGACTTGGCATTCGTCCTCTCGGAAGGGGTGGATTTCGTCGCACTCTCCTTCGTCGGATCCGCGCAGGATTTGAAGGATGCCAAGGTTGAAATGCGAAAGACGATTCCGGAGCCAGCACTGCTCCCGCTCATCGTGTCGAAGATCGAGCGTAAGGAAGCGATCAAGAACCTCGATGAAATCCTGCGGGAAACGGATGCGGTGATGGTGGCGCGCGGAGACCTGGGTATCGAGATGCCCCCCTGCGAAGTCTCTATCCTGCAGAAAGAAATCGTGGAGAAATCGCTCCATGCGCTCTGTCCGGTCATCGTCGCGACGCAGATGATGAAGTCCATGACAGACAATCCACGACCGACGCGCGCGGAAGTGAGCGATGTGACGAATGCCGTCGTCGATCATACCGATGCAGTGATGCTCTCGGAGGAGAGTGCCGCGGGGAAGTACCCGGTGGAAGCGGTGTCCACGATGAAGGAGATTATCGTGAAGACCGAAGAGTCGCCGTATGATGATGTCCTTCAAGCGATACATCTCAATGTGCAGAGCGAATACATTACCATGATCCGCAGTATTTTCGAGCTCTCTCGGAGCTTCGAAGTGTCAGCGATTGTTCTCCTCTCGGTGTCGGGATATACCGCGAAGCTCATGTCGCATTTCCGTCCGGGTATCGACATCCTCGTCGCGACCCCTTCGCAGAAAACTTACAATCAATGCGCGCTCCTCTGGGGGGTGAAGCCGTACCTCTTCGATGAGGAGGCGCCGCTTGACGGGCTGGTCGATCAATTGATCACCGATGCGAAAGAGGATGGCACACTCATCCCCGGGAAGCGGGTCGCCGTTTTCCTCGGTCGTACTCCTGAGCGAGACTTCATGAAACTTGTCGGCGTCCGCGAAATACGCTAACATCCGAAGATACAGGAGAGAAGGAGCGAAAGCTTCTTTTTTCTTGAAATCCCTACATAAAGCGGAGGCGTCGCATAGTGGTCGAGTGCACTCGCTTGGAAAGCGGGCAGAGTGAAAGCTCTCGAGAGTTCGAATCTCTCCGCCTCCGCTTTGTGTGGGAGAAGATATGAGAAAAATCATATTGTTAGGTCATGCTCATTTCAGCGGGAAAGAGATGAGAAGTTTATGCCCCGAAGGGGTAAATCTCTCCGCCTCCGCTTTGTGTGGGAGAAAGTTTATCTGCCTCAGGCAGGCGTGCAACTCGCAAGGGTTCGCGGGATTTCTACTTGAAGTAGGAATGTTTATACCCTTTCGGGTAAATCCTTTCAGGATTTTCGGTAGGTGCGTATGGTATAATATGTTCACTTGACCCGTTTTTCCTCGCGGTCTTATTATAAAACTCATCTTCTCAATCTATGGAAATACACTACACATTGATCATCGCCGCGACGGTAGCGCAGTTTATTCTCGGAGCACTGTGGTATTCACCGCTTCTGTTCGGGAAATGGTGGATGCAGATTATGGAGATGGCACAATTGTCGAAAGAAGAGCAAAAGAATATGCAGAAGGCAATGGCACCTTTTTACATCGTTCAAATTCTCTTGACGCTTCTTTCTACCTTCGTTCTCGCCATGTTCGTGCAGTACCTGCAGATGGCGAATGTGGGGTTCCACGCCTATGGTGTCGCCGGCTGGATATGGCTCGGGTTCATCGCACCGACGCAGATCGCATCGGTAATCTGGGCAAACACGAAAAGGGAATATTGGTGGAAACAAATTTTTATCATGACAAGTTATCAACTCGTTGGACTCATGATGACCGCATGGATATGGTCTCTCTAAG
Organism: Candidatus Moraniibacteriota bacterium; assembly: GCA_049289395.1. GTDB lineage: Bacteria > Patescibacteriota > Minisyncoccia > Moranbacterales > UBA1568 > CAYTED01. The sequence goes on from JBATLQ010000091.1 coordinate 3,284, forward strand.
AGATGTCTGATATCACTATGAACCAACCAACGCAATATATGGAGTTGATCAAGCCCCTTTGGGCACCGCCATCATGGCTTTTCGGACCGGTGTGGACGGTGCTGTATGCGATCATCGCGGTTTCTTTTGGGACGGTTTTCTATCAGGCATTCATAGGGAGACTCGCTTGGATGGTCGCCCTGCCGTTCGCTCTCAACCTCGTTTTCAACTTCGCGTTCACGCCGATACAATTCGGGCTAAAGAATAACTTGCTCGCCTCGATCGATATCCTGCTCGTCCTTAGTACGCTCGTCTGGGCACTGTACGCCCTGTGGCACGCATCGCCGGATCTGCGTTGGGTCGTGTATGCTAATATCCCGTATCTTCTCTGGGGCACTTTCGCCACTTGCCTCCAGCTCACGATCACTTTTTTAAACCGATAGAATCAGATATGCAAAAGATAGAAAAACTCATCACGAATATATTGCGAGGAGAAGATTTCATTTTGAAATTGGCCGAAATCGTTTTGACTGGGCTGGTGCTTTGTGGGGTCGTGTATTTCGGAGTGCTTGCGGTCGGGGATTTTCTTCACTCAGATTGGTCGAGCATGGGGACGATGTATGATTTCATCGCGACTGTTCTCCTGATTCTCTTGGGACTCGAGGTGGCACGCCTCATCCTCGTGCACAGTATCGTCGTCGTGATGGAACTCATGCTCCTTATCATCGCGAGGAAAATGTTGTACCCCGATATTTCGGCGCTGGAGATGATCTATTGCGCCATCGCCTTCGCGATTATCGTCGGGGTGTACTACTTGTATGAATTGAAACCGCTCAAATCACTCGAAGATCTGACGAAATAGGCTTTTTGGGAAGGAGAAGCGGGCTTTCATTCTTTTCACGCGACGAGACCCCAGGCTGTCGCATGCGGGAGGCGTTCCTTTTTCGTCAGTGTGATCTGGTAGCTCCCGAATGCTACCGAGGCGAGTATGATGAATATCTTCGCGATGACCCAGTCTTCGGGGGAGAGCGTGAGGCGCACCCACTCATTGAGAACGGCGAGGATGATGAAGAAGATGCCCCATCGCAGGCTGAGGATATTCCAACCCCGATCGGTGATGGCAAATACTCCGCTGAAAATATATTTGAAGAGAGGATTTCCTTTCCAGACTGAGATGATGAGAGCAAGTCCGAAAACGCTATCAAACAGGGTATCTCTGAGAATGAAGATACTGGGGATATGAATGAAGAGTGAGGTGCCACCGAACAAGAGTACCGATCCGGATGAAAGAAGTGCGAAAATCGGAGTATGTTTCTCGAAATGTTTGAGGGCTATGAGGGAGATGAGAGTCGCTATCATCATGGCGATCACTCCCGTCGTGAAATCGCCGAGCTCGAAAGCGACCAGAAAGCCCAAGATGGGTCCGAATTCGCAGAGGGTATTGAGGAGAAGTTTTTTATTGAGCATGTACTGAGGATAGCATGTCGTGGTATTCTCTTCTAGAAGGGTATAATTTTTTAACGAAATGAATATGTTTCTCAAATTGTATGCCATCGCGCTCCCGGTTTTCTTCGCCATCGATATGATCTGGCTCGGTCTCGTAGCGAACAATTTCTACCGGAATCAGATTGGCTCGCTGATGAAAACCGATATCAACTGGACTGCCGCGATCATATTTTATCTTTTGTTCATCGTCGGACTCGTGTTCTTCGTTATCGCTCCCGCCGTCGAGGAGAAGTCATGGATGTACGCTCTTGCAGTCGGCGCATTCTTCGGACTGATTACCTACGCGACCTATGACTTCACGAACTTGGCGACACTCAGAGACTGGCCACTTACGGTCACCCTCGTCGATATGGCATGGGGGAGCGTGCTCGGAGCATCGGTCTCCACCGTAACCTATTTCATCGCGGGGAAGATCGGATTATGAATTATTTTCTCACGCTCGCCTTCATACTTTTTGTGTACATGAGCCTCTGGTTCATCGTTTCTTTGATAAGAGAGAGAAATGATGTCGCCGATGTGGCGTGGGGACTCGGATTCGTTCTCATGGCATGGACATCATTTTTCCTCGCGGTGGATTTTGGTATGCGAGGATTGGGAGTGTGCCTCTTGGTGAGTATTTGGGGATTGCGGTTGGCATGGCATATCCATGCTCGGAACAAAGGCAGAGGGGAGGATTATCGATATCTCGCATGGCGCAAGGAGTGGGGGAAGTGGTTCCTCCTTCGTTCGTATGCGCAGGTGTATCTTTTACAGGGATTTTTACTCTTTCTTGTTGTTTTTCCGGTGCTCGTGACTCAGAAGGGTTCTGATTCTCCGCTTGGCTGGCTTGATCTCTTGGGTGTAGCAGTTTGGCTCTTCGGTTTTATTTTCGAAGTGGTGGGCGATGCACAATTGGTTCGGTTTATTCAGGATCCCTCGAACAAAGGAAAGCTGATGCAGAGTGGACTCTGGGCATATACTCGCCATCCGAATTATTTCGGTGAGGTGTCACTCTGGTGGGGGATCGGCATCGTCACGCTCTCTGTTCCGAATGGTTGGATCGGCATCATCAGCCCCTTGACCATCACCTTCCTTATCCTGAAAGTATCCGGGATTCCACTGCTCGAGAAGAAGATGGCAGAGCACCCTGATTTCGCCACATATAAGGAGAGGGTGAGTGTCTTCATCCCGCTCCCACCGAGGACTCCCTCTGCTTAAATGTTTTAATGAGAAAGGCGTGACTTTTCGAGGGCTTTTTAGGAGGTGCGTGTGGTAAAATACATGTACTGAATTTTTGTTTTAGAATCTATGAAAACCCTTGAAGAACACAAGGAATCTGTTGAAAGAATAGCCTCACAAATGCGGGTAATTTCAGAGGATCCAAAAAGTAAAAGAATAAATTTTACCCATGGAAGTACGAACTCAACGCGTACTGAAGAGAGCGAGGACTTTGCGTGTGTTGATATTTCGGACTTGAATGATGTGTTGGAGGTCAATATGCAAGAGGGTTTTGTGCTTGTCGAACCGAATGTTTCGCTCGACAAACTGCTTGAAATAACTCTTGAATATAATTTCATCCCACAGGTTGTCGCGGAGTTTCCGGGTATTACGGTTGGTGGCGCTATCAATGGAGCGTCGCTCGAAAGCTCGTCGTTTCAATATGGACAATTCAATGATACTGCGGAGAAATATGAAGTGGTGCTGTCGAGCGGTGATGTCGTAACTGCATCTCGAGAGGAAAACTCTGATTTATTTTATGGAATATCAGGGTCATACGGAACGCTTGGATTATTGACACTCATCAAGCTCCGATTAGCACCTGCAAAAAAATATGTCCGGCTGACTTATGAGCCTATCACTTCGCGCCAAGAATGCCTGAAACTCTTACGCGACCGTTGCAATAGTCCGGGCGTTCAGTATGTGGAAGCTATTTTATTTGATAAGACCAAAGGAGTTGTTATATCGGGTGAGCTGGCGGATGACGGCGATGCTCCAGTGTGTGCCTATGCTCGTGCAGGGGATCCTTGGTTTTACCTCCATGCGAAAGAAAGAGTGGGTCAAGGAAAACGATACCAGGAATTGGTTCCGGTATCTGATTATATCTTTCGGTACAATAGAGGTGCGTTTTGGATGGGAGAACAAGTGCTGTCGGTACTCCGCTTGCCCCACAATAGCCTCTCGCGGTTCCTGCTCAATCCTTGGATGAATACCCGAAAGTGTTATGATGCCCTTCGTGACACCAATATGTCTCAAGAGTATTTTATCCAGGATTTTTATGTGCCATTCGATAAAACTTCGGAATTTCTCGAATACACGGATAAGAATCTCGGTATCTATCCGCTGTGGCTTTGTCCTCTACAGCCGACACAAACACCCCAAAAACTCTCACCGCATTACAGTGCCACTCATTTGATGATTGATGTCGGTATTTACGGCCAGTCAGCAAAATACCTGGCAGATCCTATCGGCGTCAATGAAAATTTCGAAGATTATGCGCAGGCTCTTGGCGCACGCAAGATGCTGTATGCACACGCCTACTATTCACCAGAAAAGTTTTGGCAAATGTACGATTATGACTGGTATCGTGAGTTGCGGACAAAGTATCATGCGGATACGGCATTCCCTGATATTTGGGAAAAAGTACATGTCACTCGCCACAAGTTTGAGCGGCATCTCGCAAGGGGGTTATTCAAATTATTTGTCATAGAAACTCTGCAATGGAAAGATATCGGGAAATAGCTAGCGCCTCTCGCAAAAGAGCTTGAAGTTTGTAGGCTCTTCTTTTTCGTGTATACTGAGAGACCCGAGAGGGATAATCATTGATGAAAAGAATATGCAACAGATGTCACTGTATACGACGGCGGTGCCGATGACGGTGCGGTCGCTCCGAAATTTGAAAGCGATACTCGGGAAGGTGAAGTCGTTCGCCGAGGAGAAGAAGATCGAAGAAGGCGTGCTCCTCCAATCGCGACTGGCGATCGATCAGTTCCCATTCGTACGGCAGGTGCAGATCGTCTGTGACAATGCCAAGGGGACGGCGGGTCGTCTCACCGGTGTCGAAGCGCCGAAGATGGAGGATACGGAGATGACGATCGCGGAATTGGAAGCGCGAATTGATGCGACAATCAAATTCGTCAGTTCGCTTACCGAATCGCAATTCGAGGGGAGCGAGGATCGCAGGGTATCGATTTATTTCATGCCGGGGAAGTATATGCTCGGATTCGATTATGTGACGGAGCTCGCG
>JBATLQ010000092.1:0-2403 GCA_049289395.1 Candidatus Moraniibacteriota bacterium
AATAGAGGTCGAATGGATCAATGGATCCATCACCGCAACCATCATCAAAGATACTGCCATCGATCCGGCATTCGGCACCGGTGTCATGACCATCACCCCCTGGCATGACAATACTGACTTCGAAATCGCAGAGCGCCATCACCTCGATCGGGAACAGATCATCGGTGAGGATGGACGACTCCTCCCCATCGCCGGAGAATTCTCAGGCATGCCCATCACGGAGGCACGGGAGAAAATCATCGAGAAACTCCATTCGAAAGGGCTCGTGACAAAGATCGAGGAAAATTATATTCACAACCTCGCCATCAATAGCCGGGGTGGTGGTGTCATCGAACCACAAATTAAAAAACAATGGTGGATTGATGTGAATAAAGAATTCAATCGTGGTGGGAGACAAATGACTGTCAAAAAACTGATGCAAGAAGCCATTCGAGGAAAGTCAATCACGATTCTTCCTGAGCGATTCGAGAAAGTCTATTTCCATTGGATCGACAACCTACGCGACTGGTGCATCAGCCGACAAATTTGGTTCGGGCACCAGATTCCAGTATGGTATCGTGATCAAGAAGTATTCTGTGGCATTGAAGCTCCCGAAGGGACTGGATGGACACAAGATCCCGATACGCTCGATACATGGTTCTCATCGGGATTGTGGACATTCTCCACCCTCGGCTGGCCCGACACGGATGCTCCTGACTTCAAATCCTACCATCCAACCGCACTCATCGAAACAGGCTATGATATCATTTTTTTCTGGATTGCACGCATGATTCTCATGACGACCTACCTCCTCGATACAGTGCCATTCCGAAAAGTCTATCTTCATGGGCTCGTCCGCGATGAACAAGGTCGCAAGATGTCGAAATCCCTCGACAATATCCTCGATCCAATCGATATCATCAAGCAATATGGCACCGACGCACTCCGGCTCGCACTGGTAATCGGATCGACCCCCGGGAACGACCTCCGCCTCGGTGATGAAAAAATAGAAAGCTTCCGAAATTTCACGAACAAACTCTGGAATATAGGCCGCTATACGGCAAGCACCAATACCCAAGATCCAACAACCACGGGAGACAAATATGAAATAAAAAGTGACGCGGATCACTGGATTCTCTCACGGCTAAATGATGTCACCGAGGAAGTCACGCGCCTCCTCGAGAACTATCAGCTCTCCCTCGCCGGAGAGAAACTCCGTGACTTCACCTGGAACGAATTTGCCGACTGGTATGTCGAGATTCACAAAGTCGAGAAGAATGACGCTGTGTTAAATAATGTATTCAAAACATTGCTCACCCTCTGGCATCCCTTCATGCCCTTCGTCACGGAAGCGATCTGGGAGACATTCGGCTATGCCGAAAAGAATCTGCTCATGGTCGAGTCATGGCCACAAGTAAGCGCCACGGGATTTGCGAATGATAAAAAAGCACAACGATTCCAACTTATCATCGGACTCATCACTGCCATCCGATCCCTTCGAACTACCTACCACATTGATCCAGCAAAGTTTCTCACTCTCGAAGCAGAAGGCGCCAGCTACTGGACTCTCACAAAAAAACCAGATACCGAAGATCCATCAAACGAAAGTGTTTTCAAACGATTAGCCCGCGTCGAAAAAATTGTCAGCCCAAAAGAATTATCAAATACTGGGGCGCGGATTCAATCCGGCCTACTCAATGCCTACATTGAACTCGATGGCATCGTCGACTTCGACGCAGAAAAAAAGCGAATCGAAAAAGAAATCGACACCAAAGAAAAATACATCACCTCCCTCGAATTAAAGCTTTCAAATCAGAACTTCATCGAGCGCGCCAAACCCGAAATCATCGAGGCAGAAAAAAAGAAACTCGAGGAAGCGAAACAGCAAGTCGCCGACTCCAAATCCCACCTCGCTTCTTTCTTCTGATTTAATTTTCTCTATTTCATATCCTCTCTTCTTCCCCTATGCTCCGTCTCTTCTCACTCGGCGTACTTGCCGCCGCGATATCCCTACTCATCGAACTCCTACTCTTTTCCGTCTTCGAAGAGAAATCGCTCGTGCTTCTCGCTCTCGCTATCCCGCTCATCGAAGAATCCACCAAATTCGTCCTTCTCTTCAAAGCGAAAGACTTTCTCCCCCAACGATTCTCACCGAGCTTTTTCTCTGCGGCCGGCGCTTTCGGCCTTGGATTCGCTCTCCCCGAAAGCATACTCTCAGAATCCGCCAACCTTATGGTAAGTCCGATCAGCTTCGGCATGGCGATGAGCATCCATCTCATCTCGGCATTCTTCCTCGCAAGCGCCATTCTCTTCCTAACAAAAAAAAATCTACTCTCCACTTTCTCTCTCTTCGTATTCTCACTTGCCATTCACGCGCTCTACAATTTCCTCATCTTCATCCAGTGAAAAATCGCTCTTCCATGG
>JBATLQ010000093.1:0-33536 GCA_049289395.1 Candidatus Moraniibacteriota bacterium
CCACGAGGTTGTGCAATGCGAGTTTCTTCCTTTCACGATACAATCACAATGCCCCCTTGGTTCAGTTTCACTAGATAACAATTCAAAGGCACCCTCCATCTTATTTCTTACATCCTCCAGCTTCTCATTCACTTGGCTAGTCAAGTCTTCTATAAAAAACAATTCTTCCAGGTTGATATCACCAAGGTGAACATAATTTTTATTGAGCCTAATCAGATTTAAAGTTCCAACTTTAATGTCCAAATTATCCAAAACAATTTTCTGAAAAGCTATGTCTATCAGATAATCCTCAGTTTTTCTTCCTCCGTTTTCTTCCGAAGCTGTTGATGATTTAACTTCATACAGATCATAAATATTAGTGTCCGGATTAAAAACAAAAATATCAGAGACTGCGAGATACGTTTCAGTTGCAAAAACAGGCTGATAAATTACAGAAGTCTTCTCCTTCATGAGTTTCTTTGTGAGTTCTGTATCATCACGAGATTCCACCAGCACGCCACCTGGAAAAAGATCGCGCGCAAGCTCGTCAATTTGATTACCGGTATCAATGATATTCAACTCAAAAGAAGAAAGTGCTTTTTTCTTATACACCTCTGGTTTATGAATTTTTAGCCAAGCATTCTTTGCACAATCGAGGCATATCAGAAAATTTGTTTTTGATAATTTCATATAATTTATTTAATCCATCGTCGAAAAATCCATCCATTGCGTAGCCTTTATTTTATCATTTGATCGTAGTGTGCTTTATATTCAGAATCTTCAAATATTTTTTTAAATGCTTTTTTAAAAAGTTCGACGTCAATATCTTTCATATCGGAAATATTTACAGGATCAGAATGAGATTCCCTATTTACATAATCCACAAAAAATTGATATTTCCTATCACTATCCAATCTCTGCATGGCATTATTTAATGTTTCTTTGCCAATAAACCCAAAGAAATACTCTAGTATATTCCTCATAGAATTTGCTAAAAGAAATTTTGTAGAGTTACCATTATTACAATCTTTAACTACCGACCAATAAGATTGATATTCATTTTGAATTTCAGATTGAGCTAAGGGTAAAATGGCAGAACTTTCATTCTTTACGACACGGAATAAATTTCCCTTAAAGCTAAACCTATCCTCACCGGATCCACCTATTCGGTTTATATTTACCAGCTGATGAAACAAATACAGATTATGAGTTAAAATAAAAACTTGCTTGTGTTGATTATTAAAAAAATTCTTCTTAATAAGCTGTGCAATGTTAAAAACATACATGTGTGACAAACTAGAAATTGGATCATCTATTACAACTATTTTTTCAGTTACTACTTCATCGTCATTTTCCCTGCCGTTACATAATTCCAAAAAATATAAAAAACTGATTACTGTCTTTTCTCCTTCGCTCAATGTTTCAAATTTAGCAATATCTTCGTTTGGTCTTTTTAATTTGTAAGACTTTTCGCCAACTGGAACAATCGAAAATCCATCTAGGCCAAAAAATATTAATTCGCTATTTATAGCATCAATTGCATCTTGAATATTTATCATTTCTTCCTGTGCATCTTGTATTATCTTTTTCTGCTCATTAATTTTTGCATTTAATCCTGAAATTTTAGTTTCAATATCTGATTTTTCTTTCTCAAGTTTAGTATTCTGTGTTGTATGATTTTCTATTGTTTGGTCGTAATCCCACCTCATAATTCCCCAAAACTCCTTGATAATTTGGTCTTTTGTTTTTTGTTTATTCTTTATTTTTTCATTGTGAGTCTTTATTTCTTCAATAATTGTGTCTAAAAAATCACTTAAAGCATTTTGCTCTAAAATACTTGATTCTAAATCAATAATTATATTTGGACTCTTAATTTTATTAGAAATCTTTGACCAATTACCGCTTACCTTATCAATGAAATTTTTAAATAAGAGCTTAAATTCTGTCTCTTTATTTTTTATAAAATCTATTTTTAAAAGCTCAGTCTCTAAATTTTTTATACTTTGGTATTCTTTCCAATATTCTTTATCAAAATTTTCCAATGAAGTAATTTTACTTTGATAAGTTTCATCAAAGTAATTTTGTATTTCTTGGTATAATTCCTTAGCAATTGTTTTTTGCTGGCAAAAAGGGCAAGTTTCATTTTCTTCTTCTGGTTCATTAATAAATTCTCTTCCTTTTTTTACCCAATCTGAAATGTTTAACTTATTTATAAGCTCCGCAACTTGTGAGTTTTCGTTACCAATAATAACTTCTTTAAAAATTGCTTGATTTTCTATTTTCCAAAAATCAAAACTAGCTTTTTTAACCAAATTTTCATCATAAGTTTTGGCATTTTCCCCTTGAGTTGCCTCTGCTTCTTTTTTCAAATCTTCTGTTGATTTTTCTGGTTTATTTGCTGGTTTTTGTAATTTTGAAAAATGATCAAACAAGTCTTTTTTACTTCCTTTTTTATTCTCCAAACAAAATTCCAAAATTCTATCTCCACCTGAATATTTTGTTTTTATCTCCCAGGTTTTATCTTCTGTTGTATCATGTAAACTAGTAATACTTTCTTGTTTTTTATTTAAGTCGAATTGAAATCCGGTTTTCAATTCATCGTTCTCAATCTGATTCTTTAGGTTATTTATCTCTTGAATAGCTGTATCTATTTTTTCTTTTGCTTCTTTATTTTCTGACTTCAAACTAAAGATGCCTTTCTGTGTATCCTGATAAAAATTATCACCAACAAATTTTTGATTATAAACCAATACCTTTTCATTACTTAGCCCTGTAATGGAGCAGTCAGAAAAACAAGCATTATCTTTGTCTTGAAGATACCTCGAAAGAGTTGTTTTTCCTGTTCCATTTAATCCATAAATAAGATTGATTTTTTTATCAGTCTCTAAAATAGCAGGTACTGCACCATAACTTGCGGTATTTTTTATGGAAATCCTTGTAATCATAATTCGTTATATCAAATTTCCTCGGTATTTTTTGATTTTATTTACCGATTTCCTTTCGCTCGATTGTGTGTCTTGCACAACATCTGACAATTCTTAGCAGAAGTTTTTCCACCCTTACTCCAAGCTGCTACATGGTCGGCGTCCATTTCGTCTAAGTTCCAAATTTTTTCTTTGTTTGCATCGTGTCCAATAGCACAAAGTGAGCAATTTGATTTACCTTTGGTTTTGGCTTTATTTGTTTGAGTTGCGTAAACTGATTTCTTGGTTGCATCATCAAAAATGCGAACCTCCAATAGCTTTGTATCTACCAAACCACCCAGAATAAATTCAAAAATTCCTTTTCGGTTTCTGATATACGAATCGCCATAGAGCTTGCGCACTTCGACCGATACTTCCTTGGAGTTGTACGCTTTCTTGTGATACTGCTCATACAGTCGTCCCCATTCAAGTCCGCACATCTCGCTTTCTACATCGGTAAATACGCTAGAGATCCAGTCGATCACGCTGTTGAAATATGTTTTTAGCTCAGTAGTATTTTTATCCTTGCGGTGGCGACTCATATAATCATCAATACTGCCTTTACTTACCCAATCCAGCGCTCGCTCCAAAAAATCTTGGCGATTAACAAGGCCTGATATATATGAACCCCATTTTTGTGTATTGGCATTTTGACTATTACTAAATTCTTCTTTCGCAATAGTTACAAAAGGCCCGGAATAAATGGCATTCAGCAATTCCTGAGGCTTCAGCGGAACACCAGCAATGTTGATCGTTTTAAACCACTCTTTTATTTGACTTTCTGTTCCTTCGCATTCATAAATAAGTAGTTTTGTTTCCAAAATCTTATCTTGCTTGTCTTTTGCCATACTGCCAAAATATTGCATCCCATTTTCATCATTTATTGCAAATTTGTCAGTCACAAAACGCCCAACACTAGTGATGCGCTGTTGCCCGTCCAAAACTTCTAAATTATTTTCAGAGACTCTATTAAAATAAATTAAGCCTATCGGATAACCCTTGAGTATTGATTCAATAACAGCAACCTCTCTTTTCCCACCATCGGAAGCGTAGATATAGTTACGCTGATACTCTGGCTGAATAGTGAGCTTGCCAGACAGGCCAAATAGCCCTTTGCCCTCCAGTTCGTTATAGACGAACCCATCGCAAATATCTTTAATGGTGATGTCAGTTTTTAAGGTTGTTTTCATATTATTTTTTTCTTATGTTCAATTAAAATTCGGGCATAAACAATTGAAAGTGGTCCGTTTGTATTATCTGCTGTGTAATATATATCGGTCGGCACACTATCGAGTTTAAGAGTTGCACGAGTATTAGCCTTACTCCCATTAGAAATGCTCCCGTTTGGATTATGCTGTTTTGGGTTCTTGTATTTTTTTGATGGTCTGCACTCAAACTCATCTCTTCCAGATGTTAAACCTACTATCTCAAATTGCTCAGGGCTGTATTTATCAAGAAAACTGATCGGCACACCCATCACGCCGTCATAGTCACTTGGTATAGCATCCGTAAATGACACTTCAATAGCATCATAATTATCGTATCGGCTATATGATTTCTTGCCTTTGATCTCTTTATGTTTGCTGTACTTCAAGTTATCTTCCATCGTCATCAGTGGCAGTGATTGGTGGCGTCGACCATGATCAAGATTGGTATACCAGCATGAATTTCCGAGTCTTGTATAGTCGCCGACATACCCGAGCCGTGCGGCTTTCTGTCTGTCTTGTTCAGCAATATTTACACCTGCTGGAACAGCAAAAACCATATCACTCCCGTTTCCTGTTGCACCTAACCACATTTTATCCTCTTTGATAAGGGTAAATATTTCTTTATATGTGATAGCGTTCATATTGCCAATAATGACGAATTTTTTGTTGTAATCAAAAATTTGCTTAACATATTCTCGAAATAGGCTAAATGGTGGGTTTGTCACCACGATGTCAGATTGTTTGAGTAGATCGACGCATTCCTGGCTACGAAAATCACCGTCGCCTTCGAGGGGTGTCCATTCGTTGTTTCTGTTGGCCTTTAGCTGCTCGGCAATATCGCGCAGATTGAAAGCTCCGTCGCCATCTATGTCGCCAACTTCATTGATAATCAGCTTGTTGGCAGTGATCTTGGGACGACCTGTCGCTGTCTTAATAGTCATATCATCGCCAAATAGCCCAAGCTGTGTATTGGCAATGGGCGATGGCTTATAGCTGGTAGTAATAAGTCGCTTGAGTCCTAGTCTGTTGAAATTGAGTGAAAAGTAGCGGAAAAAGTTACTCTCGAACGGATCATCACAATTAGAGTAAACGATCTTATCCCGGAATGCATCTGGGTCATACTCCAAATATGCTTCAATTTCTTTTTGAATATCAGCGTATTGCGTATAAAACTCGTCGTTTTTTGCCCTCTTGGCATTTGTGAGGTTGCTGTTCGCCATAGTATTAATTCCAAAGCTCACTCACCGTTTTAGCGTCTAGTAGTTTTCCAAGTGTTGTGTATCGCGGAGCTTGTGGCGCTTCACCCTTTTTACCTGTTCCGAGTTTTATTGGCTTTACAGTTTTTTTATTTTTGAGATAAAGAATATATTTTCCCGTGTCTTTATATGGTTCAATACGATCAATTTCTGCATAGTGGCTAACATGAGCAATTGGTGCTTTTTCATAAATCGCCAAATACTTTAATTTTTCGCGTGCTTCCTGTGAAAGCCGGATAGCCCACCATGCATTATTTTCTGTATAGGCATGTTTAAACCCATCTTCAAACGCAGCGCAGACAACTGTATCAAAACTCACCGCTTTCCCTGTTTTTGTTTTTTCAATTTCTATATCTTCAATCTCATCACGCATCGGTTCGTAAAAATATAATACTTCATTCCCTGAAATATACCGCTGTAATAGTATGAGATCGGGACGATTCTTGAATATATTGAAAGCCAAGTTAAGATCAGTAGTAATTTCGTTGATAGCAACGACTACTTTTATATCAATTTCCGTAAGTGCCAAAACAAGTTCAGTTATTGTTTTAAAAACTGTTTGAGGCAAGTAGCTTTCTATTTCTTTTTTTGTTTCGGGCTTATCTCCAATTGCTTTAATAAGAACATTACGAATTTGATTCGTCGATGAAACTGCGCTAGCTCCAAAACGTGCGATTTGCGCAGTGATATTTGAATATGCGTCATGGGACGCAATTTCGTTCTCAACAATGTACAACCGCGGTTTTTTAGTGTCGTAAAAATCAATTAAAAAGGCATCTGGGATACCACGGTGAGTCCCATGCCCGATAAGTCTCTTTACATCAACATATACAGAGTCTTTCCCAAAAAGGTATTTTTGGTTTTCAATAACGGCCTTTTCAAATTCGGCTTCATTATCAAAGTCGTAAAGAGAATACTCGTTATTTTTTATAATTATTCTTGCCATAACCTTAATGAGTATTAATGATCTTTAACACATCCTCTTTTTTGTATCGTCTATCACCGCGTGTCCCAAATCGAATAGCCTTGAGGGCTCCTTTGTTATCCCAATTGCGGAGGGTGTTCGGGTGGCAATGTAAAATCGCGCACGCCTCTGCAAGCGTGAGGATATCCGGTATTTCCTTGTTGATTTCCTGTTGTTTTTTCATAGAATCTCACTTACTATGAGTTTACAACTTCCCCACGAATAAGCAAGTATGTAACCATGTATGTAACCAGTTACATACCAAACAAAAACAGCCCCTCACGGGACTGATTTCTTTACTTGGCGGGAGCGACGGCCTGCCTGCCGGTAGGCAGGGATTTGCCCTAAAGGGCATAAACTTCTCATTCAAATGGAGCGACGGGATTCCTCCGCGCTCCGACGCGGAGCCTGGGCGCTACACACAGAAAGCTGCGCTCACTCGCTTTCGACTCACGCCCCTCTCATCCTGTTGCTCCATAAAAAATTAAACCACCCCAGTCAGAAAACTTAGGGTGGTTTAATCTTTATAGCGGGAGCGACGGGATTCGAACCCGCGACCTCCACAGTGACAGTGTGGCGCTCTAACCAGCTGAGCTACGCCCCCAATACGATTCTATCGTAATTTCCAATGACCAATTCGCCAGCTGGCGAACCAATAACCAACAAATTTCAATATTCAAATTCCAACTCTCAATTTTAGAATTTGAATTTTGAAATCCTCCTTGTAGCAAGGGCCGGGATCGAACCGGCGACCTCCACGTTATGAGTGTGGCGCTCTAACCAGCTGAGCTACCCTGCCTCGCTAAGCGCTCTCAACAAGCCCTTAATTCTATACAGTAAATCCGTGCTCTGTGTCATTCTGATACACAGTGTCCCATGATGCTCAAAATGATTTTCATAAATCTTTTTATTTTTCACCCGTATCAAAACAGGTTTGCGAAACTGGTTCAATGGCACTGCTGTTACTTTCGACCAATATTCGACGACATCCTCCAGGCGATTTTCATGAATTTCATTGATCGTGATATTCATATAAAACCGATCGTCCGGTATATCGAAGATTTCTCGAAACCACCTCATCATGAATTTCACTATGAGCGGATCCGAGTTAAACATCCTCACGCCACCAGAGTTTACTTTACCTCCTTCTCCCCAGTAAATACCAAGACCCACAAAAAGTAATTCCCGATTTTTCAACTGAGTAATTTCTTTTCTTGCCTTTTGATAGTGATATTCTATCCGAGCCTCCTTCCGCTCCTTCTGTACATGAGCCCCCTTCATACGACCCGCGTATCCTCCAACGACCATTTTTTCATGAAGCTTCTGTATCTGCCCTGTCGTCAATTCAATATCTCGACACCAGAGACTCGCGGAACTCTTAGAAACGCGAAGGATTCGTGAGATATCCTTGATACTCATTCCCTCCGTCCGTAAACGCCGCGCTTCTTTTTGCTGTTCTGACTTTGCCATACGAACCGACGATATATACTAATATATATATTATACCAACAGTTCGAAAATATACATATTGTTAATGTTCTTCCAAAAAAGCCAGCGTACTGGCCATTTCTTTTTTGTCACTTCATTTCATTTGTTGCGGGAGTGGGATTCCCCTTCGGGCCGGGGTCGTCGCACGAGACGCACCAACCCTTCGAATCCCAACGCAAGTGAAGCAGTTCACTTGCTCTCCTCTCACTTCATTTCATTTGTTGCGGGAGTGGGATTCGAACCCACGACCTCCTGGTTATGAGCCAGGCGAGCTGCCGGACTGCTCCATCCCGCTGTATTCCGCGCGGTATCGCGGTTGGTGGGCGATCCAAGAGTCGAACTTGGGACCTCGACATTATCAGTGTCGCGCTCTAACCAACTGAGCTAATCGCCCGAATTTTTCATTCTATCCAACGAATAAAAACTGACCTTCTTCTTCGTGCGCGACGCGCTCCCCATCAACAAACTGCCTGCCCCGCAAATGTCTTCATTCTGCGGGGAGCTAATCGCCCAAACAAAGCCTTCACAGCATACAACAACAAAACAAAAAAATCAAGACTCCGGAGAATCTTTTCATTTTCCGCATTGTTGTGGACCCCGTTAGAAGTCCCTGCACAAGGGAGTTCTCCTTATTTTAATCCACTATCTGCTATAAAAACTATTCTAACGGGGTGGACCGTACAGGATTCGAACCTGCGACCCCCGCATTGCAAATGCGGTGCTCTACCAACTGAGCTAACGGCCCAAAAGCAATAGACCTATTATACGGAATATCTGAGATTTGTCCATAACGAAGGGAAAGCGTTACAATACAATTATATTCAGCAAAAAATAAATACCATGCATCCATATATCTATCTCCACGCCCTCGCCTCGGTACCAGGTATCGGGGCGAAGACGCTCATCGCCATCCTCAATCATTTCGATACACCACAGGAAGCCTGGGAGAGTCCGATACAAACATTCCACGATATTCCGGATTTCGGACCGAAGTCACGATCAGCGCTTTCCGAAGCGCGCCAAACCTTTTCTCTCGAGGAGATGGCGGAAGAGTTGAGAAAAAATGAGATTCGTCTCCTCCCCTATTTCGATCCAGATTACCCCACCCTCCTTCGCGAAATCCCTGACTTCCCGCCACTCCTCTATGTACGGGGCAACTTCACCGGATGGAATGAGAAATCATTTCTCACCATCATCGGTTCGCGCAATCACACCAGCTATGGAAGGCAAGTCGCCGAGAAATTCGCGATCGAAGCCGTAGAGGCGGGATTCGTCGTCGTGTCCGGACTCGCTTTCGGTATCGACTCCGATGCGCATGATGCGGCACTCAAGCATCACGGCGAGACCATCGCCATACTCGGAAGCGGTATCGATGATGCACACATCACTCCGCAATCACACCGCGCTCTCGCCCATGCCGTCATACAGCATGGCGCACTCATCTCCGAATATCCTCCAGGATCCACTGCGAGCAAGGGAACCTTCCCCGCACGGAACCGGATTATGGCAGGACTCTCCGCCGGCACCCTGGTCGTCGAAGCGATGGAGAAGAGTGGCACGGCTATCACGGCGAGGCTCGCGCTCGATTATAATCGTGAAGTGTTCGCCATACCAGGATCGATTTTCTCCCCCCTCTCAACTGGTTGTCACAAGCTCATCAGACAAGGAGCGATACCCGTAACCAGTATGGCAGATATCCTCGAAGCGTACCCTCATCTCGACCGCACGACCACAGCGACGACTGATGCTCTTCTACCGCCACCAGACCTCTCTCCCGATGAGACGATTATCTGGGACATCCTCTCGCACGAGGCGCTCCATATTGACACGATCCTGAAACGCTCTACACTGGAAACGACTGCGACCATGGCACAACTCACCTTTCTCGAATTGAAAGGACTTGCCAAAAACATCGGCGGACAGCAATATACAAGAATGCGGTAGCATTCAAAGCACAAAACAAAAAACACAAAATGCCAAACAAAACACAGAAAAAATAAGTAAAACACAATCAAACTCTCTTGCTTTTTTGTGTTTTGGATACTCGTGCTTTGTTTGGTTTTTGTGTTCTGGGCTTTGAGTTTTTTAGGATTATACTGAATCAAAATTATGAAACTGCTTATAGTGGAGTCCCCATCGAAAGCGAAGACCATCGAGAAATACTTGAAGGGCGAATTCACCGTGGTCGCTTCCGTCGGGCATGTAAGGGATCTCCCCAAATCAAACAAAGTCGCCATCGACATCGAGGGAGGCTTCATCCCTCACTATGAAATCTCTCCCGGAAAGGACGCTATCGTCCGGGAAATCAAAGCACTCGCGAAGAAAGCCGACACTATCTTCCTCGCAACCGACCCCGATCGCGAAGGAGAAGCTATCGCTTGGCATGTCGCCGAAAGTTGCGGGATACAGGATCCGAAACGCGTCCTCTTCTACGAAATCACCGAGAAGGCGGTCACTGAGGCGGTCGCGCACCCGAGAGAACTCGATACCAATCTCCGCAAAGCTCAGGAGGCACGGCGCATCCTCGATCGCCTCGTCGGCTATGACCTCTCCGGACTCATCTGGAAGAAAGTGCGCTACGGACTCTCCGCTGGTCGCGTTCAGTCCCCCGCCCTGCATATCCTCGCTGAACGGGAGAAAGAAATCCGCGCCTTCATTCCCGAAACCTATTTCGTCATAACCGCTCTCTGTGCCACAGAAGTAAAAGAAAGCATCCTGTTTACCTGCATCGAACAACCGAAAACGAAAAAAGAAGTCGATACCATTCTCACCCTCGCGGAGAAAAAATCGTGGGAAGTAGTCGAGGTCACGGCGACCGAAGCCCTCCGTCGTCCGTATGCTCCCTTCACGACATCCACCCTCCAACAAGCCGGGAGTTCACGACTCGGCATGTCGCCTTCCCGCACCATGCGCGCCGCACAGAAACTCTACGAGAAGGGATACATCACCTACATGCGTACTGATAGCATCTCAATTTCCGAGACCGCTCTCCCAGAAATCATCGCCGCTGTCACGAAAGAATTCGGCGAGAAATACCTCTCCGTGCGACGATACAAGACGAAGAGCAAGAATGCGCAAGAAGCCCACGAAGCGATCCGCCCGACCGATCCCATGAAGAAAAATGCTGGTATCACCGACGATGAGAAGAAGCTCTACACGCTCATCCGCACCCGCACACTCGCTTCACAGATGAGCGACGCACAAATCCTCCGGACGAAGATCATCGCAAATACAACGGATCGGGCACTCCCGAATTTTTCAGCAAACGGTTCGCGCCTCCTATTCGACGGCTGGCTCAGGCTCGATACCGCCGCACGGGGCGACGATGTGGAGGTGCCGAAAGTCATGGCGAGCGATCCACTCACTCTGAAGAAAATAGACTCCGAAGAGAAACAGACCGAACCACCACACCGCTATACCGAAGCCGGACTCGTGAAGGAGCTGGAGAAACGCGGTATCGGTCGTCCTTCTACCTACGCCGCTATCGTGAAGACCATCCAAGATCGCGGGTATGTCGTGAAGGAAGGAAAAGCACTCCAAGTCACCGATACCGGCATCGTCGTCGATGATTTCCTTTTCCTCCATTTCAAAGATATCGTCGGCGAATCATTCACCGCGGACATGGAAGACAAGCTCGATGACATCGCGAATGGCAAGCGGGAATATACGAAAACGCTCGCTGATTTCTATACGCCATTTACGAAGGAAGTGAAGAGTAAAGATAAGATCGACAAAGTCACCAATATGGGCGACGCACCGGAGGGCACCATCTGTCCGAAATGCGGCGGCGCCATGGTGATCAAACTTTCCAAATCGGGAAAATTCTTCTCCTGCGCGAAATTTCCGGATTGCGATGGTGCACTCACCGATGAGGGAAAAGTCATGGACCCACCGAAAGAAACCGGCGAAGCATGCCCAGACTGTAAAGACGGCAAATTGATGGAACGCGAAGGAAAATATGGCAAATTCATTTCCTGCTCCAATTTCCCGAAATGCAAATACAAAGCGACCAGTACCGATGGGCAGGTAACGACCGGTGTGAAATGCCCACTCTGCAAGGACGGTGAGATGGCGGAGCGCCGTGGTCGCTTCGGTATGTTTTATTCCTGCACCAATTACCCCAAATGTAAAAACGCCATCAAAGCAAAACCAACGGGTAATATCTGTAAAATGTGCCAGTCACTGATGATGGAAGGCACAAAAACAATACCCGAACGGTGTTCCAGTAAGCCATGCCCAAATCATAATCCCCACAAGCTTCAGGGAACAGTAAGTAAATAGCAGACAGCAACAAAATACCCCCATCAATTGATGGGGGTATTCTTTCTTGAAATGAATTCATCGGTCGCTTCCCATCTCAACTCTCAGCCCTTGCATCTCTATTCTACCCCCTTGAAGAAATGCGGGCTTTTATTTCTTCCGATTCAGAGCGTATGAGATACAGAAGAGTACGATGGCGACGAGGACGATAGCGCCACCGGATGGAAAGCGGAATGAGTACGAGAGGACGAATCCAATCAGGACCGACAGTATCGAGATGACGACCGAGAGAACGAGCGTCCTCCGGAAACCAAAGCGCCACTGGAGTGCCGAAAAAACCGGTACCGTCATGAGCGACCCGACGAGCAGTGCGCCAACGGTCTGGAGTGAGACGGCGACGATCATCGCGGTGATGGTGGCGAAAGCGATATTCAGCCGGCGGATATGCACTCCCGACACCTGAGCCAGGTCTTCATTCAATACCAGGAGAAAGAGTGAGCGCCCAAAGAAAAAGAGGAATGCGAAGGCAAGGAGGAAAACGCCTGCCGTCACCCACACATCCGTGGTCGTCACCGTCGCGATACTTCCGAAGAGATACGAGAGGATATTGCCCGAGAGTCCCCCTGAGAGACTCATGATCACAATCGCAAGGGCGAGACTTCCGGAGAAAAAGATGACGAGAGATGAATCCCGAAACAATCTCCCGGTACGGCGGAGTTCTTCCATCCCGACCGCTGCCCCGACCGAGACGACGATCGCACCGAGGGTGAGCGGTATCTGGAGTATGGATGCCAAGGCGAGACCGAGGAGCGACACATGCGACAAGGCATCCGCCAAAAACGATTGGCGCTTCAAGACCACGAGGAGACCGATCGCGGGAGCCGTCACCCCGATCAGAAGCCCCGCGGTAAGTGACCTAATAAGGAAATCAAATTGGAGGAAGTCAAGCATATTTAATGTGCGTGATCATGGAGAACGAGACCCTTCTTCGCATACGCCTCGAGGAGATTTCCCACATCAATTTTCTTCGGAGACCCCGCGCAGATGAGCGTACGATGGAGACAGAGCAGATTCTCCACTTCCTGTGTCACTGTCTCGAGATCATGCGACACGAGGATGATGGCGATACCTTGCTCCTCATCGAGTCTTTTCAGAAGTTGATAGAATTTTTCCTGCGCAGGTGAATCGACACCGGTCAAGGGCTCATCGAGTATGAGGAGCTCTGGATGCGTGAGGAGCGCCCGCGCGATGAAGACTCTCTGTCGCTCTCCGCCGGAGAGTTCTCCGATTTTCCGTTCCGATAAATGGCTTATTTCAGCTATTTCAAGCGCTTCATCGAGGGTGCGGAGTTCCATACCCCGTTTCATCCAAAATCCCCAGGGAGTCGAAAATGCCTCCGTCCCGCTCCCGACCACTTCTCGTACCGTCGCTGGAAAGACATCTTCCTCCCGAAAAACATTCTGCGGAACATAACCCACCTTATACCAATCACGAAATTTGGAGAGTGGCGTCTCAAACAACCGCACCTCACCTTTCTCAGGTGTGAGGAGACCGAGGAGTACCTTGAGAAGGGTCGTCTTGCCACTACCATTGCCACCAATGAGTCCGGTATATTCCCCTCCCCGTACCTGAAACGAAATATCTTCCAGCGCACTCAAAGGAGCTCCCGGGTAGCGGAAGGTGACATGATCACATTCGACAATGAGTTTTCCGTGACTTTTCATATCGTACGATTACTCTCCTCCTCCACATTCTAACGCTTTTCGCAGAGTTATCCAATTATCCCCCATAACGGAGAGGTAATTTTTCCCTGCGGAGAGTTCCGACGGAAACAATCCCTCTAGCGGATTGAGTGTCAATACTTCAGCAGGAACTTCCTTCCCTATCGTATCCGCTATCTCCGAATTCCCCAGTGGCTCCCCCAAAACATACTTGATATGTTTCTCCCGCATGAAACGAACAGTGTCCGAGAGAGTACCCGCGGATACTTCCTCTGCAGGATCGATACCAGCGAGCGAACGCAATTGAAATCCGTATCGATGCGAGAGGTAAGAGAAAGCATTATGGGACACGACGACAGTCTGTTGCTGACAAGAGACATCAGACAAAGCCCGCATGTCCGCATCAATCGAATTGAGATTCCTCATGAGTCGATCGAAATTCGCACGATATACCGGCGCATGTGCAGGATCAATGGCGGTGAAAGCCTGAAATACCGCCGTGGCAGCCTTCCCATATTCGACCGGATCCAGCCAAAAATGTGGATCCAGAGTGCCGATCGGCACAGCCCCCCCTTCTTCATCTTCGGTCGCGGCGATCAAGTCCACCGAATCCGATAGCACGATGACACTGACACCCTTTCGCACGAATTCTCCGCGGAGCTTCTCCGCCCACCGATCGACACCCGCTCCGGACACGAGAAAAAGTTTCGACCGGTAGATATCCGCGATATCACGAATTGGCGGATCGAAATCATGCGGCTCGGTTCCTGGTGGGACGATCGTCTTCACCACTGCGAGGTCGCCCCCAATCTGTTCCGCGAGAAATGCCACCGGGTAAAATGTCGCCGAAACCGGTATACGAGTATCGAGAGGTTCCTCCGTACGCGTGCTCCACCAAAACCCCCCGCCAAGGAGAATGAGGATGCCGATACCAATATATATGTTTTTTTTCATATTCAATATTCCATATTCGACATTCCCTCTTCCTTCCCCCTTCCTCATCCACACTGCTGACACAATCCAAACAACTCCAGTGAATGATACTGCACCCGGAATCCCTGTTTCTCCAGGCGCCGTTCCTCTCCCTTCAACACCGACTCATCCGGAACCCAATCCGTCACCCGTTCACAAGAGAGACATACGAGGTGATGATGATGCTTCCCTGCCAGTTCATAGTATTTCTTCTCACCAGAGAGGAGCACTTCCTGTATCACCCCGAGTGCGAGGAGGCGTTCCAATGTCCGATACACCGTCACCTTGTCGGTATCCACCCGGCGACTCGCGAGCCTGCGCAATAAATCCGAAACCGGGATCGGACCCATCGCACCATGGAACACCGAGAGAATCGCCCGAAGCGACGGCGTCATCCGCGACACCATCGGTGCGACCGAACAGAGGAGTTCATCGAAATTTTTTGCATCCGTATTCATATGACTCCATCTTAATGCAACTCAGTTGCATTTGTCAAACAGGGAAGAAAAGGGCTATACTGAGGCGGAACACACTCATCTATGAATACGCAACTTATCACCATCGAAGATATCCTCTCCGCCGCACCGAAACCATTCTCTGCAGAAGAGAGGAAGCGCATCGGGGAGGCTATAGCATTCGCGACCAAAGCCCATGAGGGACAGGTTCGTCGATCCGGAGTCCCTTATGTGACACACACCATCGCCACGGCGAAAATCCTCTCGGGTATCGGTATGGATGCCTCGACCGTCATCGCCGGACTCATTCATGATGTCCCCGAAGATACCCCCATCCCTCTCTCCGAAATCGAAGAGCGATTCGGATCAACCGTCTCTCACATTGTCGACGGCATCACCAAACTCGGGAAAATAAAACTGCGCGGATCGAGAGAAGAATACTTTCTCGAAAACCTCCGCAAGATGTTTCTCGCCATGGCGGAGGACATCCGCGTCGTCATCGTGAAGCTCGCCGACCGTCTCCACAACATGCAAACGCTCGACGCACTCCCGAAGGACAAGCAGATCCGTATCGCACAGGAAACCATGGATGTCTATGCTCCCATCGCCAATCGCCTCGGCATCGGCGAAATCAAAGGCGAACTCGAAGACCTCGCCTTCAAATACCTCGACCCAAAGCACTATACCATCACCAAAGACATATCCGACACCTACCTCCGCGAAGGGCAAGCAGACATCGATCGCATCGTCACACTCTTCCAAAAAGAATTGAAGGAGGAAAAGATTCATACCATCACCATCAGCGGACGGAAGAAACACCTCTACCGGCTGTTTCTCAAATTGAAGACGCATGACATGGATATCAAACGCGTCTACGATACCATCGCCATCCGCATCATCGTCCCTTCGATTGCTGATTGTTACGAAGCACTCGGCATCGTTCACAAGCGCTACCGACCCCTCGTCGGCCGTATCAAAGACTACATCTCCCTCCCGAAACCGAACGGCTATCAGTCGCTTCACACGAGTATCTTCGGCCCCGATGGTCGTATCCTCGAAGTGCAAATTCGTACCCAGAAAATGGATATCGAAGCGGAATATGGTATCGCCGCACACTGGATCTACACCGAAGAAGTGCGTAAGGGATGGAGAGATCTCTTCATGAAGAAAAAGGCCGAAGTCGTCAATCCGACGAAGGATCTCACCTGGGTTCGCCAGCTCCAGGAATGGCAACACGAAATCGGACGCGACGATGAGGAGTTCCTCGAAGGTCTGAAAATTGACTTCTTCAAGAATCACATCTTCGCCTTCACCCCAAAGGGCGACATCATCGACCTCCCCGAGGATGCGACGCCGATCGACTTCGCCTATGCCATCCATTCAGAAATCGGACACCGTGCCACGGGCGCGAAAGCCGAAGGGAAAATGGTTCCATTCGATTACAAAATAAAAAATGGAGAACGCATAGAAATCCTCACGACGCGGGACAAGAAAAAGCCGAGTCATGATTGGCTCGCCTTCGTGAAGACGAGTAATGCCAAATCACATATTCGTCACGCCCTCCGAAAAGAAACATTCAAGTCGTAAGGGATTTTTCAACGGTCGTTCCGCCTGCGGTCCGCCAGCTGGCGGATTCCGCTGAAAGATACATTCACTCTCCATTTCCCATCGAGAGAGTATCTGCCTGTGGATATGTTTTCTCAACGCGTACTTTTTCCATACCGATACGAGCGGCTTTCTCAGCAGATATTTTCTTCCCCGTACTGATACGATAGTACGAGATCACAATGGATGACTCGTCCGCGAGTTTCAATGCCGGATCCGAAGCGGTCTTCGTATACGCGAGAAACGGTTCCGCAGGATACTGAAGGAGCAATCGATCGACCATACTCCGCCAGATAGGTGCCGCGACGAAGACACCATCCGCACCTGATCGCATCGGCCGATAATCATTATTCCCCGCCCATACTCCGAGCGCGAAATCCCGCGTGTATCCGATCGTCCACGCGTCACGAAATTCCTGCGAAGTACCCGTTTTCGCCGCGACGATATTCCCCGGAAAGCCAAGTGGGGAATGCGCTCCGAAAATCATCGTCCTCGCCTCATTGTCCGAGAGGATGGAGCTCACCTTCCGCGCCGTCTCGTTTGTCACTGCAAAACGCCCGCCTGTTTCCGGAGAAAATAATTCCTCATCACCCTTCTTCACTGAAAGGATGAGTTGTGGAGATTGGTACGCGCCGTCACGCGCAAACACCGAGAATGCAGATACCATATCGAGGAGTTTCACATCGGCCGCTCCGAGCGCGAAAGAGAGTCCGAAATGTGTCGGGATATCGAGCGTCGAGAGTCCGAGGTTCTTCGCCATCGCGATACCCGCATCGAGTCCGATTGCATTGAGAGTCTTCACCGCCGGGACATTGAGCGAATTCGACAGTGCTTGCCGGAGGGTCACGGTGCCGTGAAATTTCCCATCATAATTCCTCGGGATATAGGGTTTCCCTGATCCATCCACACCGAAATTCGTCGGTGCATCCGTAATCATGTTTTCCGGCTGATACCCCTTCTCGAAGGCAGCGGAATAAATAATCGGCTTGAACGATGAACCTGGTTGCCTCGGGCGGAGCGTCACATTCACCTCCCCATCTATAGATGTATCGAAGAAATTCCGACTCCCAACCATAGCGCGTACTTCTCCGGTCGGCACATCGAGTACGAGTGCCGCGGCATTCTCCGCCTGGAAACGGCGACTATTTTCTATCGCTTTCGTAGAGACAATCTCCTCTGTCATTTTTTGTGTCTCGAGATCGAGTGTCGTCGTAACGCGAAGTCCACCCCGCCTGACACGATCCTCACCATACTGACGATTCAAGGCATCGATCACCGCGAAAACAAAATGTGGCGCGACGATAGTATCCGACCTCGGCAAAACCTTCCCGATCGTATCCATCGCGAGCGCCTTCTCATACTGCGTTCCATTGATATATCCTTCATCACGCATGGCAAGGAGTATATTTCTCTTGCGACGATTGAGCAGAGCGATATTTTCTCCGTATGGCGAGTAGGTACTCGTCGCCTTGAGGAGCGCGGAGAGCAATGCCGATTCATCGATCGTGAGCTCCGTCGCTTTCTTTCCGAAAAACGCCTGCGATGCCGCACCGATACCAGAGACATTGTTCCCATACGAGACGGTATTGAGATACCGATCGAGAATCTCCGCCTTGCTATAGCGCAATTCCAATTTCATCGCGATCAATGATTCACGAATTTTTCGCGTGAATGTTTTCTCGCGAGAAGCAGTCAAATTTCTTGCCAATTGTTGCGTGATGGTCGACCCACCCTGTACGATTCTCCCCTCGCGCATATTCACCCACCCTGCACGGAGAATACCAACTGGATCCACACCGAAGTGATGCATGAAATTCTTGTCCTCCGTCGCCATCGTCGCGAAACGGACGATATCCGGTATCTCCTCATGCGTGAGAATCGTCCGGTCTTCATCACCATAGACTGCATAGAGGATATGTGTTCCCGTCCGGTCATAAATAAAAGAGGTCTCCGCTTGTGGCAATGACCAAACTTTTTCAGCAGAAGGAAGAGAGCGGAATGGAGCGAGCAAAAGGAGCATGAGAGATATTCCCAGCAATGACCACAAAAGAGTTTTGATGAGAAGTATTTTTTTCATAGCACCTCGGAATAAAGAAAGAAAAAAGGTGCTCAGAAGGAAGGATTATCAACTCATTTCTCGTACCCACGATTCATGACCACCATCGAGACTTTCTACCGGGACAGCGAAACCGAGCCGCGTGAAATAAGGACATGCCATCTCGGAGCGCCGACCCGACCGACACAAGGTGACGATCCGGACATCCAGAACATTCCAGTTGAGTTGACGCAACCGCTCGCGGATCTTCTCCACAAGTTCCTCCTTCGGAAGGACAGAAAGTACCGGGAGTGGAAGAGCTATGTAGTTATCCGGAGGAATGTCGAAATATGGCTCATCCGAGACCTCTCCAGGCTCCCTGACATCGATGAGCAGTGTGTGTCCTTCTCCTTTTTCCAAGAGATTTTTCAGTGTTTTCACATCCATATTTTCAGAGTACCACCTTTCATCTCCAACCGCAAAAAAGAAAAAATCCCCGCACCGGAATACCGATACGGGGAGAAAACAATCGAGGAGGTTGCTATCAGAGCAGAGCTCGGTACACCATTTTTGCAAAGGCATCCCAATGCTCCTCCATCTCTGGATACGAACGCCCCGCGAGTAACTGCGACGGGACGAAAAGTTCCAAGCCTCGATCCGAAACCATGAGACTCGGGGATGAACCCATCGCACCTGAAATCCTGAAGAAGATGACATCCCCCAGTAGCTTCACAATCATGCGCTGCTGGCAGAAATACCGGTGGAGCTCCTGATCGAGGTCAAGAACCTCCGCCATCTCAGGAAAATCGCTCTTCTCCTTCATGATGGCCAGCGTATACACCAGCGCCCCACCCTGCGCCGAGATAGCCGTCACTCCAGGGCATACCTTGCGTTCAAAGAGCTCAATCGAATAGAGGCCAAAAAATACAGAGGCCGCCTCCATAAAAGCGCTCCATAGGCGATACCACGCCATATCCTGTACATTCATGATGACACCTCCTGTTGAGTAAGAACTTCTGTGCGGACATACTACTCCACCCACTTGTTTCCGTCAATCAGTATGATATAAGTCCGACTTTTTCGAAAACTTCCTTCATTTTCTTTACTGCCAACGGACGGATCCTCTCTTTCCCTTCAGCGAGAATTTTGAGCACCTCCTCATCGGTCAGTTTCGCCATCCGCTCCTGGAGTGGCACGAGGAAGGCGATGATCACTTCCGCGAGGTCTTTCTTGAAATCTCCGTATCCTTTCCCTGCGAACTTCGCGACAATCTCCGGTGGTGTCTCGCCTGAGAGGAGTGAATAGATATTGATGAGATTTTTCAATGCCGGCTTGCTTGCCCCGTGAGCCGACGCTCCGTCGAGCTCTCTGGGGTCGTCGCTGTACGCGATTTCACTCCCACTATCCGTCACTGCTTTCATGATTTTCCGGCGCACCTGTTCTGGCGTATCAGAGAGCGCGATGTAATTATACTCCGAGCTCGCCGACTTCGACATTTTCTTCGTCGGGTCATCGAGCCCCATGATGAGCGCCCCTTCCTTCGACAATTTCCCTTCGGGAATCACGAATGTCTCGCCAAATCGCTCATTGAATCGCCGCGCAAGTGTCCGCGCGAGTTCGATATGCTGAAGCTGATCCTTCCCCACCGGGACGACATCAGTATCATACAGCAAAATATCCGCCGCCATGAGCACGGGGTAATCAAAAAGGCCTACCGTAGCACTATTAAATGGTTCCTTTAAAAACTTTCGATATGTGTCAACGGTTACTTGCAATGTTATTTTTCTAATTGCATCCGCAAGCTCTTCTTTGTCAGCCTTATCAGTTATTTTCATCCCTCTCTCTGCAAGCCATTCTGAAAATTTCTCTTCTGCTTTTTCTTTCATTGCTATCTCAAAGGCCTCTTCATCAAATCCCGTCTTCATCTTAAACTGAGTCATCTTCGTCAAATCGCCATTCTTCGTTATGGTATTCAAAATCCAAGCAAGCTGAGTGTGCCCTGAGAGATGCGACTGGATGAACAAAGTCGATTTCTTCGGATCGATACCGGATGCGAGATAGATCTTCGCGATTTCCAGAGTTTTCCGACGAAGCTCAATCGGATCCTGCGGTACGGTAATCGCATGCAAATCAACGATACAAAAAATCGCCTCGTAGTCATTCTGCAGATCCACCCACTGACGAATCGCCCCGAGATAATTCCCCAAATGCAAATTCCCTGACGGCTGTATCCCTGAAAATATCCTTTTTGTATGCATAAAAATACCATTAACTCCCTTCATTCTACCGGAAATACCATTCAACGGCAATCAGGAATCACTTCAGCCGATTATTAATAAAAAGAAGGACGAGGAGTGGTACGACCATCCAGACGAGCTCGGCGATCGGCGTCGCGAACACGCCATACACCGAAGGAGAGATATAGGAGAGTGCCATCTTCTGTGGAAGGAGTGAAAATACCGTGCTCACGAAAAATCCCGTGACGAGGACGCTCATCACGAACAGTCGCCAGAAGAAGTCCGTACCGGCGCTCGCGATATGCACATCGAACAAGCGATTATCAATAGCCGTGAGAAAAAGGACGATGACGAAAAAGGCGATGAGCCTCCCATAGACGGAAAAATCGAGAAACCCTACGGAGAGTACCCCGACGAAGGCAAGCGCGATATAGATATTGATGAGGATATTGATGAGCTTCCAGCGCCCGAAGAGGAATCCCACTCCCAAGCTGAGCAGGATGAAAACGAGGAGGAAGGAAATATCCCCTGCCGACTTGCCGAGCGATGAAAAAAAGGCGAGTATCGAATCCATACTTCCCCACCGTACCATTTCCATTCGGGAATTGTCAAAAGACAGTTATGGAAGAATTCAACGGTCGCTCCGCCTGCGGGCGGTGCGTCCGCTGAATACAATCTATCGAGAAATATCGATTTTCCTTGAAATATGGGTCTTTTTACGGTACCATGAAAGTATTCATCATGATTCCCCTATGGTATCCTCTCCTGGCCGACGACTGTTTTTTTGGATATTGACTGGCCTCTTCGTCATTACGACGACGACGGTTTTGTTCTTCACCTTCGGATACCGCTTCGATACCAAGCGAGGTCTTTTTATTCACACTGGATCCTTTACCCTGAAAGTCACCCCCCTCGAAAATGTCACCATCAAAGTAGACGGGGCCATTGTTCCCATGAAAACACTCAGCATACTCAATAACGCCTTCCATATTGATGCTCAGATGCCCGGAGAACACCTCATCCAGGTCACAGCACCGGGATATTTCCCCTGGGAGAAAAAAGCTATCATCGAAAGTGGCCGTTCGACGGAATTCTGGAATATCACGCTCGTCGGAAACGAATACCCGCAGATTCCTATCGCTGAAACCGAAGGGGTTCAGAAGATATTTCCGTCACCAAAAAGTAATCTCTTCGCCCTCCTCGGGACGCGAGATGGAGGTGTCGTCGTAGAGACGCTCGATACCGATACCCTGCTCACTTCAGAAATCGCCTTCATCCCGGATGCAAGTCTGAGGAAATCCGATGATGAAAACCTCGAATGGTCACCGGACACGAAAGCAATCCTCATCCCACTCATGAGCGCCCATGAGCAAGAAATATCCATACTCATCGATACCAAAAGTGGATCAGTCACCAACCTCACCGAACGATCCGGTATCTCAGATATGCGATACGCCCGCTGGGATGGGCGACGCGACGCTATCTTCTACTTTCTCTCAGGGGACATTCTCTATGCCTGGTCGGGAGAGACACTCGATGCGCCTCCCGCCGCCCTCATTCAGAACATCAGCGGCTACGATATTTCCCAAAACTTCATCTACTTCATCGATGCAAGGACTGGTATCATCTCCCGCCTGAAATCAGGTGATGTCGCCCTAGATGCAGAGCAAATCACGGATAAAGAAATTCCAAATCCCAAAGCATCCTTCGCGCTCACCGTCTATGATGAGGACCGCATCGCCATACGCAATAGAGAAGATGGCACACTCTTCATATTCAACCGGGGACAGGAAGATTATTTTCATACGCTCGGCGATGGTATTCGTACTGTACAGTTCTCCAATGACGGGAAGAAACTCCTCTTCGCGAGCGATACCGAGATATCCGTTTCATTCATCCGCCCCTGGAATACTCAGCCAATCCGTGCCGAAGATGAAGTCCTCCAAATAGCGAGGTTCGCCATCCCGATTCACTTTGTCCAATGGACCAAGGATTACGAGCATGCTATCCTTGCCTATGATACCGCTATCAAAACCGTCGAGCTCGACCATCGCGACCGGAGGGATATACACACAATACAGACGCTCTCCCGCCCACCCATGCAACTCCTCGCCGATTTCCCTGGGGATCAGCTCTTCCTCGTCGAACACAAAGACGGTCCGACCCTCTCCACCATCCCCTTTCCCATCGTCCCAATCAAAGAAGTTGTAAATCCGTAAAAACACATATATGACCTTTGAAAAGAGAATCTTCGGGAAAGATCCAAAGAATCCGACTATGATATCCAATGAAGATCCAGCACTATCAGAAAGCGGTGGTCGTGCAAAGGAAGAGGGGCGGAATCCCGAGCAGATAGAAACACAACTTTATGCCGGTTTTGATACAGCACTACAAGAACTCAAAAAAAATCCAGATAACTTACGCCATCGGATTGAACAATTGAAAAATAATCACGACACCCTAAAACAGATGGCTACCGGTGGATACTTTACCGAAGAACACTGGGAAATGACTGCGACACTCGAGTTCTATGATCAAAGAACATTTGATCATTCATTGCGTGTTCTGCAATTCGTCCAGACGATAGCAATTGGCGATGGCGATACCGCACAATACCTCAAAGAAAGAATGGGCGTAGAGAATGAGCACGACGAGCACACTGCCTTTCAGGATTTCTTCGTAGCTGCACTCTTTCACGATATTGGGAAAACAGCCATTCCCTGCGAAATCCTTCATGACCATACAACCCGACGCGAGTGGGCGGAACATGCCAACCGCTGGGCTGAAAAAAACAACAGGGAGCCTTATTTCGATGCAAGTACACTCCAAGAACCGGAACATGGCGGGCTCGAAGAAACTGAACTCGATGACTACTTCATGAAAATTCGGAGGGAGAAGGGTTATGAGCCACTCGACATCGTGCCCTTACAGGAAGTCTTCGATGAAGCAAACCTTGCAGAGCTTGAGGCGCACGGAATCCAAAGAACAGGTACTTTTCGAAAGGTACTGGAACGCCACGAAAGCGCGACGAAAGCGGTTCTGCGACGAAAGAAAATGTATATCGCCTCCGATATCGCCTCCCTCCACCATGGCTACGAGGAACGAACCATTCGCAAGGAACGCTATCCAACCGAAACATCAGCCCTTCGCATCGCATACGCTCTCTCGATGATTCGTTCAATGGATGTCTATGATGCCCTCACCTCCAGTGATCGGTCGTATAAACAGCCTCATCACCCACTTCTCGGAATGCGAATTCTCCTGAGGGAGGCGCTCCATGAATTTACAGAGCTCGAGCTGACACAAAAGATTGTTTCTGATCTTTACAAAAAATTCCAAAAAGGAAGTGAATACGAAAAATACATTCTTCAGGCGCGGACTATCGAAGAACTCGAAAAGAAACAAGGGCTCACTCCGACACAAAATCAATTCGTATCAAAAGGGAAACAACTTTTGTCCGCCGAAAAAGAAATTCTTGAATTCATACAAAAGCCACTTGTTACAGACAATACTGAAAGCAATATTCAAAAAGTAGCATAACCCCCTCCATACCTTTCTCCAAAAATAAGAACCCCGAGCACTCGGGGTTCTTATTCATCAATCTAAAATCTTCAATCGTAAATCACAACTATCGCTTCGCCCACTGTGGTGCGCGACGGGCTTTCTTGAGTCCTGGTTTCTTCCGCTCGACGGCGCGAGAATCACGAGTGAGGTATCCAGCCGCCTTGATGGTCGGACGAAGGGCGATATCATATTTCAGGAGCGCGCGAGCGATGCCGAGTTTCACCGCATCCGCCTGGCCGCTCTTGCCACCACCGTGCACGATGAGGGAAAGACGAAATTTCTCCGTCAGACCGGTCTCCTTGAGGGGCGCCATGAGCGAAAGCCTCTGCTCCTCGGTACCGAAGTACAGCTCGATCGTCTTGCCATTCACCGTGTGCGAGATCTTCTCTTCCGTGGTCGGGTACAAGCGTACCAAAGCGACAGCAGTCTTCCGACGACCGACGGCATAATGATATCGTACATCCTCTTCCTTTTTTTCCACTTTCTTCGTTGCCATAATTTCATTGACACTGACTTATACTGACTTCACACCGACCGACACTGACTATTCCGCATTGGTCTGCGTAGAGTCCGCATGAGTCCGCGTTATGTTTATTCGTGAGTCACTTCTATCTTATGCTTATGCTCGCCATCCTTATAGATATACAACCGTTTCAACATTTTCGCTCGGAGGAGGTTCTTCGGAAGCATATTGTACACCGCCTGATGGATCGCCTTGGTCGAATCCCGTTTGATCACTTCCTTGAATGTCCTCGAAGTGATACCACCCGGGTATCCGCTGTAATGATGGTACATCTTCTGATCACCCTTCCTGCCGGTCACCTGCACACCATCGGAATGGGTCACGATGACATAATCCCCCTTGTCGAAATTCGGTTCATAGTCTACCTTGCGCTTTCCGGAGAGCACCATGGCGATTTCCGTCGCGAGGCGACCCAAAACCTTCCCCTGAGCATCAAAGCCATGGAATGTCCGTACGATAACCCGCTTTCCGTTGTGTTCAGTCGTTGCCATACATGTATTACTTCACTGACTTGTACTGACTCCACGCTGACTTACGCTGACAATTTCTTGTTTTCCGCATGAGTCTGTATAAAGTCCGCATAAGTTGCTATTTATGAAACGAATTCGATAATTGCGACCTTCGCGGCATCGCTCTTCCTCGCCTCGAGCTTCACGACTCTCGTATACCCACTCGATCGAGCAGTAAATTGATCACTGAAATCACTATTCAATTTATCAGCCGCCATTTTCGGGAGAAGGGCATGCAATTCACGAACGAGGGAGAGGCGAGTCGATTCATCAGCACGAGCTTTTTTCGCCTTGTTGATAATCGGATCGATTAATCGCTTCAGTTCCTTGGCCTTGGCCTCGGTCGTACTGATGCGTTCACACATGATAAGGCTCCCCAACATGGTTTTGAGCATTGCCTTGCGCACTTTGCGCGTCCGTCCGAATTTTCGACCAATTTTCTGATGTCTCATATCGATATACTATTTCGTATCAAAACTTCCTATTCAGATTTCTTCGCTACTTTTTTCTTCGCCACCTTCGCTCCCTTCTCTACCTCCTTCACTTCCTCAGAAGCGAGAGCGGTGAATTGACGGAGGAGGATACTCACAGCTTTCCCGAAAGCGACATCAGGAGCGATGGTTCCGTCAGTCATGATCTCGAGAGTGATCTTGTCATAGTCCGTCCGCTTACCGACGCGCATATTCTCCACCTCGAAATTCACTCGTTTCACGGGAGTATAGATAGCATCGATAGCGATCATACCGATTTCCTTTTCACGCTCCTGCTGTTCTACGGGAATATATCCGATACCGCGGGCGACGACGACCTCCATATCAATTTCCGCCTTCTTGTCAGAGAGTGTGGCGATAACCTGATCCGGGTTGACTACTTCGAGTCCGGTTGCGGTTTTGAAGAGGGATGCCGTCGCCTTCCCCTCACCCTTAAATTTGAGAGAAATCTGTACCGGTTCATCACCCACCATACGGAAGCGAACCTGCTTCAAATTGAGAATAATCTGCACTACATCCTCCATAACTCCCGGCATCGTGGTAAACTCATGCGTCACGCCC
Source organism: Candidatus Moraniibacteriota bacterium (assembly GCA_049289395.1). Taxonomy (GTDB): domain Bacteria; phylum Patescibacteriota; class Minisyncoccia; order Moranbacterales; family UBA1568; genus CAYTED01. The sequence goes on from JBATLQ010000093.1 coordinate 26,792, forward strand.
TTCATCTTCACCGAGGTAATCGCCGCTCCCTCGAGGGAAGACAGCAGAATACGACGAATGGCATTCCCGAGGGTCGTGCCATATCCAGGATAACATCCGAGAATCTCGAACTTCCCATGCGATGGGCTCAGCTCGATATACTTCGGTTCTTGCGGAAGACTGATGGTATGCATAGCATTGTTACTCGAGAACGGCTTTCCCTCCTGTTACCCCGGAAAGACGACTCCGAAAAAAATTATTGAATTATTATTTAGAATAATATTCGACGACGAGCTGCGCATCGACATTGTTCCCCACATCACTCCGACTCGGAAGCGCCACTACTTTCGCTTCCATCTTGTCTGTATCGATCGAGAGCCACGCAGGCACATCCGTTTTATTCTTCAACAGTTCGCTCTGAGTTTTCAAGTAAGTCTTCTCCTTTTTACTCGCTTTCAGTGCAATAACATCCCCCACCTGAACGCCCATTGAGGAGATATTCATACGGCGACCATTCACGGTGAACCACTTGTGTCCGACGAGTTGCCTTGCCTGCATGCGAGATGATGCGAATCCGAGGCGATAGATCACATTGTCGAGTCGTCGTTCCAACCGAGCGAGGAGGAGATCCCCAGCAATACCTTTTTCCTCCGTCGCTTCCTGATAATGATGGCGAAATTGTCGCTCCAACACACCATAGATCCGCTTGATCCGCTGTTTCATCGCGAGCTGTCTCGCGTATTCGCTCTGATTGCGAGAACCCTTCTGCCCGTGCATACCAGGCGCGTACGGCCTTCGAACAATCGCACATTTCGGAGATGCGCAACGATCACCCTTGAGAAAGAGCTTTTCCCCGGCGCGCCGGCACAGAACACATTTGTCAGTCATCTTCGCCATACTTGATTGCACTATGATATTGATAAATCGAATTTCCACGAGAGATCCTCTTTCATTAGATGCGACGAGGCCTACGGGGTCGGCATCCATTGTGAGGAATCGGGGTGAGATCTTTGATAGAGACGAGGCTGAATCCATTATTGGCGAGAGCCCTGATCGCCGCCTCGCGACCGCTCCCGACACCTTTCACGAATACTTCTATTTCCTGAAGCCCGTACTTCTTCACCTTTTCCGCCACATCACCCACGACTTGGGTTGCAGCATACGGAGTCGACTTCTTCGCACCCTTGAAGCCGAGGTGCCCCGAGCTGGACCAGCCAAGTACCGCGCCATTCACATCCGTCAAAGAAACAATAGTATTGTTGTAAGTACACTGGATACTCGCGCGACCCTTGAACACCTGTCGCTTGGATTTTTTGCGCTTCTTCTCCGCTTCTACCGGAGCATCCGAAACAGCATCCGCCCCAGTTTCAATCGGATCAGCGATCACTTCTTCAGTTTTTTTCAATTCTTCAGCCATATTTCCATTGACACTGACTTATAATTCCAACTTTACACTGACTTATGCTGACGCTTCTTTCCGCATCGGTTCGCATAAAGTCCGTATATGTCCGCGTTCTGTTAGGTCTTGCTATCGGATTTCTTCCGACCACTTCCCATCGTCTTTCTGGTATTGCCTCTCACCGTGCGGGTATTGGTCTTCGTCCGCTGACCGCGCGATGGCAAACCCTTGGCATGCCTCGTACCGCGATAGCAACCGATATCCCGCAGACGACGGATATCCGTCTTCACTTCATGTCGCAGTTCACCCTCGACATGATACTGCTTCTCGATTTCCTCGCGGAGACGATTGGCATCCTTCTCGGCGAGATCCTTCGTACGGATATTCGGATCGATATTCAATTTCGCGAGAATTTTCTGACTGAGTGGAAGTCCGATCCCATAGAGATACGGGAGCGCCGCTTCAATTCTTTTATTGTCCGGGAGGTTCACACCTGAGATTCTCAACATAGTTTCATTGACACCGACTTATACTGACTTCACACCGACTCATGCCAACTTCCATTCCGCATTGGTCTGCGTGCAGTCCTCACAAGTCTGTTTTTATTAACCTTGGCGTTGCTTGTGCTTGGGCGTGATACAAATCACGAACAGCTTCCGCTGTCGCTTCACGATTTTGCAATGAGCACAAATTTTTTTCACTGACGATCGAACTTTCATACAATACTGAATACTATTTTAATCTATGAGTGATCCTGCCCTTCGTAAGGTCATACGGACTCATCTCGACCGTGACCCTATCGCCCGGGAGGAGCCGGATATAATGCACCCGCATTTTCCCAGAAATATGAGCGAGAATTTCATGACCACTCTCGAGCTTCACCCGAAAGGTCGCTCCGGGGTGACTCTCTACGACTTCCCCATCCATTTTGATAACATCTTTTTTATTTCCCATAGTTCACCCTGCTGATCTTATACTGACTTAACGCTGACTCATGCCGACTTTTCACCATTCTTCAGTATCGGTCCGTGTTCAGTCCGTATTCGTCCGCAGATGCAATGCAAAAACAGAGAAATTTTACCGGGAAACTCAATCCTCAATCCTGAATCTCTATCGTAGGGTTAATCCCTGGAAAAATGGCTCCTTCTGCAGTTTTTTAATGTATTTACCATTGTAGAGAAGGTTTGGGATTTTGTCAACATGAGACAAAGACCACGAGAGATTTTAGAGTGTTTAGAGTGTTTAGGTGAAAATAATTCCCGGAATTTCTAGAGATCTAAGATTCCTAAGAGCTCTAAGCACTCTAGGCACTCTAGAGCGCTATTTTCCGAATCGTCGTTCGCGCTCGCTAAAATCAAAAATGGCTCGTTGAAAGGCTTCCTCGCCGAAATCAGGATAATATTCCTTGGCGAAATACAACTGACTATTTTGAGTATGCCACATGAGGAACCCCGCTGAGAGATGGGGCTCATCACCGGTACGAATGAGATAATCAACCGGCGCAATTTCTTTCGTCATGAGGTGTCGCGTCACCATGTCGCTATCAATAAACTCACTCTCCACCCCGGAATCAGCAATCAAGCGGATAGCAGAGAGCATATCATCATCCCCATTATATGCCAGGAAAAAATTGAGGAAAAATTGATCATACCCTTTCGTCGCATCGATCACACGATGCACGATTTTTTTCAAAGATGCCGGAAACTGTTCTTCGAAACGCCCGATGAAACGAACATGCACTTTGTCCATATGGATATCTTCACTCTGGAGGAGCTTGGTAAAGTAAGTCTCATAAATACGGAGGAGCTCCCGACTCTCTTCGAATGGTCGCTTCTTCAAATTCTCCAATGATGACCCCCAAATGGAGAGCTCCTTCACACCAATCTCCCGAGCCTTTCTCACGAGAATCTCCGTATTTTTCGCACCCGCCTCATGCCCTTCCCAAGGAGCGAGGTTGTGCACCACAGCCCAACGACGATTCCCATCAGGGATGATAGCGACATGATTGGGTATATTTTCTCTTTCTGGCATCATATATCTCTCCTTATTTCTCAATTTCCATTCTCTTCTTCTACTCCCCGTTCTCTGCTTTCTGCTCTATAAGCTTCAATATTCCCGCACCATCATATACTCTGCAATCCCGGAGAAAAAATCATAGGATTCATCGGAAATCTCACCTCGGAGGGTTAGAAGCGCTTCTCTTCCCTCGATGATATACTGACGAGCACGATCCTTCACATCCGTGAGCACGCCCTCCCGCTCCATCAATTCCTGGGCATGCCTGATATCCTCTTCGGTCAGTGCCATACCCTTGCCGAGAAGTGTGATAAATGTTTTTCTTTCTTCCTTCGACAACCGTTCCAAGAGCAGGGCATTGAGAAGTGTCATCTTCCCTTCCCTCAGATCCGACCCTTGCGCCTTGCCGATGCGTTCAGATGATCCATACAGTCCGAGGACATCATCTTGAATCTGAAAGGCAATCCCGAGTGGGAGAGCAAAGGAGGAAAATTTCGCGAGCATCTCTTCCGGAGCACCCGCAAGGAGAAGCCCGAGGTGAACGGGACCTTCCATAGTATACTTCGCCGTCTTGCATTCGTACATTTTCAAAATCTCTTCCGATGTCGCCTGTTTCCGATATTCGAGATACACATCTTTCGCCTGCCCGACCACCGTAAAAGCGATAATTTTCTGCAATCGCGACAGTGCCTGAAAAATGCGCTCCTTCGGAAATGGCGATCGAAAAATAATATCATTCCCGAGGGCTCCCACCATGTCCCCGACGATGAGTGCGATAGAGTTCCCGAAATGTACCGCATCGGTCTTCGGAAACAGCTTCTCCGCCAACTTCCGATACCGTTCATGAATGGTCGGCACTCCATGGCGGATGACATCTCGATCCATGATGTCATCATGGATGAGGAGAAAGGCATGGATACATTCTACCGAGACCGCCGTTTCCAACATCACCTTCCGCTCCGTGCCACCACCGGCGAGATACCCATAATACATCCCCGCCGCACGCAGGCGTTTCCCCCCAGCCATCGTGATATCCTTCACGGCTTTCAATGCCTCCGCGATGAACACATCTTCTTTCTCTGCTTCCGCGATCACCTGATCGAAATACCGCGCGATCAAAGGATTGATCTCCCCCTGAAAATGCGCCAAAGTCTCTTTGAATGCCATAGAATAATTTCAAAAACGCAATGGGGCTATTGTAGCAAAAAGGCAGGGAAAAACAACCCTCTCAAAGAAAACACAAAACTCAGAACACAGAAAATCAAACAAAACACAAAGCACAATACCTAAAACACAAACCTGATCTCAAATGTTCTTTGTGTTTTGAAAAGTGTGCTTTGTTTGGTCTTTGTGTTTTATTGTTCTGTGCTTTCAGGAATTCAATTCCTGCCGTCTGGCAGAACGAAAAACTGCTGATACCTTTTATAGAGCTCCAAAGTCGCCCACAAATCCCGCGCATTATATTTCGCGATCTCCTGATATTTCCCTTCCTTGAACAATCCGCGCACATCATCCCCCGTCACACCCTGTGCCTTGGGACTCTCGATGCCGAATGCCCGCGTCCACAGATGGAGGGATCCTTTGCGACGGATAGCACCATAGAATGAGAGCTGGTCGAGGAGATCAACATGTTTCGCATCCCGTGGCATGGAGTTGAGATAACGGTTAAACAGGAGATTTTTCGTCGGTTTAATCCCATGCACAGCCGACCGCGTCCACATGAATGGCACATCGAATCCCCGCCCATTGAATGTGACGAAGGTATCGTAGCTCAAAGCAATCTGCCAAAACTTCAGAAGCATATCCTTCTCCGAGAGTGCCTCGAATTTACAGTCCCCTTCCTCGAAATCCGTATCATCAGCATTCGCGGGCTGATAATACACCGCCGCCTTTGCCCGCTCCGCATCGAGAACGCCGATTGCCACGATCTGCCCCGTGAGTGGGGAGAATCCGAGACCATCCTCCAGGTCTTTCAGTGCCGTCTCATATTCATCCTCATTGTACGACTCGCGCTTCATCCAATGCGTGAGATTCTCCTTCGTGGTCTCATCCATCGCCGAGAAATCCTCGCCGACGGTCTCGATATCAAAGATAAGGGTAGACATATTTGGGGAAGAGGTTAGGAGTGAGAGTTGGGAGGTTAGAGATCAGAAGTAAGAGTTGAGAACAGAGAAATAGTTCCGTAAGCTACTCTGCAGGCAGTATATCGGATCATACTCCACTTACAACCAAGTATACCATCAAAAAATAAAAAAGACCTCCGCGAAATACGATACGCGGAAGCCCTCACTCCATTGCGAGAAATATCTCGGTCTCAAATTTTTTGTGTTCTCAGCACAGTGTACACCCCGATATCCTTCTCGCCCGGATTGTCAGGAAAGCAGGTGATGATTGTGCTGAGAATTCGCACCTCCTTCGGCGACAGCAAACCGAACAGCCGAGGGATAGGTTTCTCTATTACTCCGGTCACAATAAACATACGAGCAGAAGAAACCTCAGCTTCTTCGAGTGCAATAACCCTCACACTCACGCGACCAAGTTCATCGAAGGTAAAGCAGAGGGATTCCTTGTTATAAGCAGCCCTCCGCATCTCGTCAGCGGTCGGAATGGCAACTACCTCTTCCTCCCGTACATCTTGCTTGTCGCTCATTGCGCTTCTCCTCTTCAAAGGACTATCAATATACAGATGCCAGAAGACTACGAGAACGACCGTCATTTGTCAATGAAGCTACCCATTCAACAAAAATTTATTTGTACCGCCAAGGGGAGTCCTCCGCGCTCCGACGCGGAGCCGGGGCGCTACACACAGAAAGCAGCGCTCGCTTGCTTTCTACTCACGCCCTTCTCCTCCCCTTGGCATATAAATGAAATACCCACTCCAAAATTGGAATGGGTATTTAGTTTATTTGTACCGCCAAGGGGAGTCGAACCCCTCTTACCAGGATGAGAACCTGGCGTCCTAGCCGATAGACGATGGCGGCATATTTCAAAATTTCTAATTTCCAATTCCTAATGTCTAAACAATACTAAAATGCAAAAATTCTAAAAAACTTTTACACGCAGGAGCGGTAGGAATCGGACCTACGCAAGCAGATTTGGAGGCTGCTGTACTACCATTATACGACGCTCCCATTCAAGCAAACAAAAAACAGCTAACGATTCACAAAAAGCAGGCTCACTCATTCTACCGTGCTTCCTGTTTTTTGTTAACTGTTTAAGTAACAAACCCAATTACTTACTCTCCGCGTGTGGCGTATGCTTGCGACAAAACTTGCAGAACTTGGACATTTCCAACTTCTCTTTCACTTTTTTCTTGTTGCGCTTGGTGTAATGCGTGATACGACTACATTC
>JBATLQ010000094.1:0-27158 GCA_049289395.1 Candidatus Moraniibacteriota bacterium
GGTTCATGCTGATATTATACAAAAGATTTGAATTCTAAACGAATCTCCAATATCTTGAGAGCGACCCCGCAGAGAATGCGGGATTTGTTGTTACTAGCGACGCAAAAAGCGTCGAGAAGCAACAAAAAAACGACCCACTGGTCATCATTTCTTCGCATTATTCCTTTTTTATACCCCTTTCGCCCGTTATTCCCATTTCCTCACTGCCTGGCACACCGATACCTCATGAAAGGCTGTTGGTGCCAGGCGCTACTTCTGCGCCCATATAATATATTTATTTGGCTGAGGGTAGCGCCCAGCGAGATGCGCCAACACGTATTTCGGTTATTTCGCTCCGGGTGAGAAGCAAGAATAATCCAGTAAACGCGTGTATTTTGTGCGTATCTGTTTATGAATCCTTTCGACTTTTGGATTCGCCTATCTACCATCCTCTGGCGCGTGGCCTTTTTTTGTATAAAGAACTGTTGTTTCTTTGTCTGTTTGTTTTTTCCTTTCGCTTTACTTTGGAAAGGTGGCAACCAGACAAGAGGAGCTTCCAATGCTTGGATGAGAAACTTCTTTTGTCTGGTTCCCTTTTTTGTTTTTGTTTTGTGTCTCGCGTGTCGATCGCGAGTTGATATGGAACAGATTTTCCATATCCTTCGGACAGTAGAAGGGTTTCAATCACAAAAAGAATGTTTCCAATCGAAACCCTTCTACTCTAGGCATAATTTGTTAATGTGCATGGAAGACAGAAACTTTTCTCACTCCTGTAGATTCATTATAGCAGAAAAAGCACTCACGGTCAATCAATAACTTGCAGTAGAAAAAAGTATTTCATCTGAGCCAAAAATAATTTTCTCTTTTTCGGATACCACTCTTTTTTTTGTGTTTACTTCCTCTTCAAAAAATTAATCCATTACTTTTCTATGGCTCTGTATCGCCACAATTAGAGTGCCGTCCCGAAAGTATCGAGTATCTTGCGAAACACATTAGCACTCGTGCCGATGACCCAGTGTTTGTCCGTCACGGTATAGTCATTGGAGAGTCCCGTCGGAGCGATATTGACATAACGGGTCGAGTATGATTTATAGGTACCACTCTTCCATGCCGGTGTAGTGATCTTCGTCACGGACGGGTCGAGGTAGAGCGCCTGCAGAGCAAATGGGAGGGCAGACTCTCCGCTCGTGACCGCGCGGGAGAGGGCATCTTTATTCTTCACGGACAAAGACAATCCGACACGAGCGACGGTGCCATCACTGTAAAGGTAGAGCGAGAACGATTCATCGATCTGATCCATCACCGCCTGCGGAAATGTCATCCCGAGGAGTTTCGCGAAACGAGCGAACGCGACAGGGGTATTATTCTTATCCGTGATGAAGAACTCGACGGCCGTATCGGTAATCTTGTTCTCCTCGAGAAGCTGTTCTTTCGCAGAAAGGAGTGCCCGGAATTGTTCTGCCGTCACGGTCTCCACATCGATTGAAAGGTAATTCGGGGAAGAGAGCGTGAATGGGATGTCCTTCGTATCCAGCTGGGGCATATCCGCCGGACTCTCTGGTAATGAGGTATCGGCTGTCGGGGCAGGAGATGGCTCTAGGGTCGTCGGCTTCTTCGCGACGAATGTAAAATACGCGAACGCACCGCCCGCGACGAGAGCGAGAACGAGAAGAATAACCCCTGCCATCAGGACATGATTCTTCTTTTTCACCGATACCTCGGGAGCATATACCGGGTCATCGCTCCCCAAGGTCACATTTTCACTGACGAAAGAAGTGGTTTTCTTCAGGGCATCGGGGGCAAAAGTTACTGGAGCCAATTTCGGGTCGAGCGTCGAATACAGCTTGGTGACAGGCGGTTTCTCTGGTGGAGCGGGTGGAGTTGGTAGGGCATCGAGGGCAAGTGGGGAGGTCGTATTCTCAGCCCCAGCAACAACGCCTTCCATACCTTCATGCAAAAAAGGGCTGGACTCTTTCGGATCAGGATGCGCATTGGTCGTATCGGTAGCCGTGATAGTAATCGTCGAAGTGAGACCATTCTGGTTGACCGGTGCCATATTCTTCAGTGCGGGAGCCGCAGAGAAAACGAACGGACTCGCACTGCCACTCGTGGCAACCGAACTCGCCTTCATGACTTGTGGGGTCGGCGTTTTTCCATCGAGATCGTCTTTCATGGTATGCACGGCGGCGAGAATTTCCTGCGGAAGAGAAGAGGTTGATTTGCTATTGAAAAAACCCATACAATTTTTTTATTTGAATCGAAAAGATAAGAGGAGAAGCATACGCCTCTCCTCTTATTATACCTCGCTTTCTTTTTTTGCAAAAGAGTGCGCGCCTCTGTGTGCGACTATGATTCACTCTTCCCAAGTGATGCCAGATGAAGCGCCTGCTTGTGAGAGAGATTGATGCGACCCTGCGAATCGATTTCCTTTACGATAACCGGGACGATGTCGCCGACATGCACCACATCCTCCACATTTTCCACACGATGATCGGCGAGCTCAGAAATATGGATCAGCCCCTCCTGATTCGGCAATACCTCCGCGAAAGCACCGAAATTCATAATACGGGTGATGCGCGCCTGGAACAATTCGCCGGCTTTCACCTCGCGAGTGATATTCATCACCCATTCCACGGCTTTCTTCGCACTGGTCTCATCCGTCGAAGTAATGAAGACCGATCCATCATCCTCGATATCGATAGCGACACCCGTCTCATCGATAATCTGATTGATCATCTTGCCTCCTGGCCCGATAACATCGCGGATCTTCTCTGGATTGATATGAAGAGTGATGATACGAGGCGCATATGGCGACATCTCCTTCCTCGGCTCCGGAATGACCGCGAGCATCTTCGAGAGGATTTCCATTCGGGCGACTTTCGCCTGTGCGATGGCTATCGCAAGCACTTCCGGCGTGAGGCCATCGATCTTCACATCCATCTGCATCGCGGTAATGCCGTCCTTCGTCCCGGCGACCTTGAAATCCATATCGCCATAATGATCCTCGAGTCCCTGGATATCCGTGAGGACCTTGTACTCACCGCTCGCACCAGTCATGACACCCATCGCGATACCCGAAACCGGCTTCTTTATCGGCACGCCCGCATCCATGAGGGATAGGGTGGATCCGCAGGTCGATGCCATCGAAGAAGATCCGTTCGAGGCGAGCACTTCAGACACGAGAATAATCGTATAGGGAAAGTCATCCTTACTCGGCAACACCGGGAGCAGTGCCTTCTCCGCAAGCATCCCATGCCCGACTTCTCGTCGTCCCGGCCCACGCATTGGCTTTACTTCGCCCACAGAATACGGCGGGAAATTATAGAAATGCATATAGCGTTTCTTCATATCCACTTCCATCGTATCGACGATCATCTCATCTCCGGGGGCACCGAGCGTCGTCACCGTGAGTGCCTGCGTTTCTCCACGGGTGAAGAGCCCAGTACCGTGTGTTCGTGGCAATACGCCGACCTTGCACCAAATCGGACGGATCTCGGTCAGTCCTCGACCATCAGGGCGAATATCATGATGGAGGACATTGTCATGCACGATCTGATCCGATACTTCGTCGAAAATAAGTGAGAGCAGGTCCTTCGCATTCTTTTCATCCGGATACTTCTCTGCAACGAACAGCGCGAGCTTCTCGCTGATAGTCGCCATCGCTTCCTCTCCTGCTTGCTTCGGACGGACATAGATCGCTTCTTTCAATCCGCTTCCCGAAAGAAATTGTTTCACATCAGCCTCGAAAGCAGGTGAACCGGTAAGGAGAGTGGCCTTCCGTTTCTCTTTGCCAATTTCGGTACGAATCGTCTCGATAAATGTCGCGATTTTCTTCATCGCCTCGAATCCGAATGCGAAAGCCTCTACCATTTGCTCTTCGGTAATCTCACTCGCACCCGCCTCGATCATATTGATCTTCGCCTTCGTTCCAGAAAGCAAGAGGTCGAGAGTTCCGACTGCCCGCTCCTCCGTCGTCGGATTGAGGACGAACGCTCCCTTCGCATCGAGTCCCACGCGCACCGCTCCGATCGGTCCATCCCATGGAATATCAGATATGGCGAGTGCCGCCGAAGCCGCATTCATCGCGACGAGATCCGGATCATTCTCTCCATCGAAGGACAGTACCGTCGTGATCACCTGCACATCGTTACGCATGCGTGCATTGAAGAGTGGGCGAATCGTCCGATCCACCGCTCGACCCGACAATACCGCCTCATCACTCGGGCGACCCTCTCGCTTCATGAAGCGAGATCCTTTGATCTTCCCGGCGGCGTAGTAGCGTTCCTCATAATCCACCATGAGCGGGAAGTACCCCATCACATTCGATGCGCGCTTACTCATCACGGCCGTCGCGAGCACCACGGTATCGCCGTACTGCACGGTCACCGACCCACTCGCCTGACCCGCGAGGAGTCCGGTCGCTATCGAAAGCTCGCGCCCTCCGAGCTGGAGAGACCATTTCTTTTCTTCTGGCATACTTCTTTACGGCTCGAGAGATTGTCGCCAGACACATTCATGAGCTCAAACATTGAGTTCATTCGAGTGCCAAGTGACCCTTTCCTAAGCCAAATTATTACTTATTCACTCCTTATACACTACGGTATTCGATCCGAAATGTCAAAAAACCCTTGACACTTCGCTCTTTTCTTCTCTACTCTCATCAAACTTCAGAAACTTAACAATATGCCATACTCCACGAAAGGAGACTGCCATGCCAGCTCAAAGAAATTCATCTGTTTCAGACACGAGGCCCCTACAGGAAATGGCAGAGGAATTTGCATCCATGAGAGCCCTCCTTATGGATTACGCCGCTGAATTCACCAAGATGCGATCAGCAATGCAACGACTTACTAACAGGGTATACGAGCTAGAGAAAGCAAAACGAGACATACCCAGCACTACTCGGATAGCAACCGTTCCATCAGACTCACCATGCGAGAAAACGGATGGCGATGTCATCCTCTACGGAAAAAAAATTCCACTTCACAGGGATGTCGCCGATGTTCTCTACCAACTCGCGTGCCAAGAAGGCTTCATCTCAAAAGAGCACCTCGCCACACTCTGCAGACCGCACAATAAACTGTGCAAAGGGGAACATATCCAGCCAGGTACTGTCTATCAGCGTTTGAACCGGCTCAAGTTCGCCCTCAACGCCTACCATGCGAGTCTCGGAGAATGCATCGTTTCTGAGAGACAAAGCACGAAAGGAACACCGCTTTGTTATTCCTTCGATGCGAAAAAGTTCTGCACCATACTCGGTATCAAGTAAATGCTCCGCGCAACAAAAACCGCCCCGGCATCGTCGGGACGGTTCTTTTTTTATCAATTTGCTTTTGAGGGTCTATCTTACCCCTCATTACCCGGCGAGCCTTGACAATAAGCCACTTGTTTCTTTAGACTCTTACCAAACTCAGAAACTTAACAACTTATGGAGGCTCTCATGTCAGAAATCATTGCTCTCATAGGGAAAGAGGGTCTTCCCCTCCTCCCCGATCCCGAAAAAAAGCTCCGACTATTTCAACCGACTGCGGCTATACATTTCCATCGTTATATCAAAGGAGTGAATGGCAATGCACCAGCTATTCAAAGAGATTCGACGATAATCCTTGATGCAAGGGTATTCGAAGGTGGGGGTGATACTATCCCGAAAATGCGGGATTACATAAGAGCGATTCGCGAAGAATACTCCAATGATCCCCGTATCCTCTGCTTACGCTTCGATACGCACAGTGATAGTATCGCGAAGAATGACATCAAGGCAGGAGCGACGGCTACCCTCTTTTACATGGGAAATATATCTGACGCTACCCGTCGGATGAATACCTTTATTGAAACAGGGAAGCTCCCGCTTCCAAGACAGGGTAGGACTGTAACGATGGCGAACATCCCCCCTCTCTTCCTTCATGGAATTGATGACTCGGATGAAGGTGACGGTACCGACAGAACAGATAGGTCTGTGTCGAGGAAACCACTCTCGAAAGCACCATCCGAAAGCGGGGTCGTTCGAGCAACAGACTCGATAACCAAACCGAAAATGACACGAGTGCTGAGACCGAAGGAATCGATGGCGATAATACCGCCAGTGACACCAATCCCCACAATCGAAAATGAACCCGGAGAAGAAAACATGAAAGAACTCCTCACCGCGCTTGAAACCCTGATCGGACAGAATGCTCAGATCTTGGACGCCCTCGAAAAAATAGAGGGTGGCATAAGCGGTCTGCGTGCCGACAGAGAAACCGAATTGTTCATGCGGATGCAGGAAAAAGTCAGTACCGCGATGAACACGGCCTTCGCTCAACTACAGCAAGGAAAAACAGCTCCCTCTACGATAGAACCAGCATCGGTCGATAGCGTCGTCACGCCTGCACCTTCGGTCACACCATCTCCTGAGGCAGAAGAAGTATCTGCATCGGCGCCAAAGAAAACCCCTCTCATCGCAGTAACAACAAAGGGCGAGCCCTTCATGACCAATGTATCCCTTTTCGGAAAGACCATACCACTGAGGCACCATTCTGCCAGTCTCTTCACTCACTTCGTCAATACAGGAGAAAGCCTAGGATCAGCCGATGTCGCCTCCATGCATGATATCGGTTATCAGGGTGGCTACTCCCGCATAAGAAACCTCATCGACGATCTGGATGCATTTCGGAAAGGGCTCTCTTCCTGTCTTCTACTCGTCCAATCTAGCAATTCGAAAAACTACCGCTTTGATATCGATGCTTTCCGAAAAGCATTTGGTATCAAGTAAATGCTCCGCGCAACAAAAACCGCCCCGGCATCGTCGGGACGGTTCTTTTTTTATCAATCTCCTTTTATGCGATGAGAAATCGCTTCTTGTTGTCGGAAAGATTCGTGTACTTGTCCGCGACTTCGATGACTTTCCCATTCGTGGACTCCTGGAACGCCATCACTTCCACTCGGCATCCGAAAGTATTCTGAAGGTATTGCATAAGCGGAATATAATCCCCATCACCCGAGACGAGCACGATGACATCCAGCTTCGATGCCATCTTTATCGCATCCACCGCGATACCCACATCCCAATCCCCCTTCTTCGTCCCATCAGGAAACACCTGGAGATCCTTCGTCTTCACTTCATACCCACTCTTCTGCAGTGCTTCGAAAAACTTTTCCTCGGTCTGCTCCGGCGTCTTCACCCCATACGCGAACGCACGGATGAGCTTGCGATCGCCCACCCCCTCCTCGAGGATCGCCTTGAAATTCACCTTTTTCTTATGGATGATGCGCCCACTGTAATACATATTCTGGATATCCACGAGGACGCCCACCCGCTGTTCCGAAAAACCAACCATATATTTTCAGGATAACCAATAAAAATCATCACTTCCAGTATACACCCCGGTCGATAAAAAAAATACTGCCCCATCGAGGACAGCATTTGATTTCTACAAACCCAGTTCGGTCATGATTTTCGCATGAGCCTCGGGATTGGTCTTCTCGAGGTAGGAGACGAGCTTCTTTCGCTTGGAGACCATTTTGAGGAGTCCACGACGGGAGTGGAAATCCTGCTTGTTCTTCTTCAGATGGAGGGTGAGGCGCTTGATCTGTTCGGTGAAGAGGGCGATCTGATATTCCGGAGAGCCCGTATCCTTCTCGTGCCGTTTCACTTCCTTCGTTACTCGATCCTTCTGCTTGTTCGACAGCGCCATAGCGGTATTCAGCCATACCCTCGTATCCATACCGGACACCAAGATACGCTACAAAAAAAATTATTACTTATTGAATGTATCATGTCTTCTTTTTTTTGACAAGATGGCAGAAAAATGTTTCAATGATGTGTCCCAATCCCGCGGACAAATTTAGAGGAGTTTACCTTGAAGAAAATGGGTTTCACAGTGGCACTTTTGCAGGTTCCACACCGAGGCGTTCACATCGGATGTAGCAATCAACGGCGCTGGAGGGGCATTCGCCTTTCTAACGACAAGCACAAAATCCATCGCCTCGGTCGGGCACACTTCGCCGGTCTCGCCTGTGACTCTGTATTGCGTCACATATTTCCCAATGACGACGATGCCGTCAACATGGAATTTACTGACGATGGCGTGTTCATTCGTGCCGAGGGAAACTTGGAAATCCATCCATCGAGTCATCAGACAAAGGAGGAAATCTTCGTTCCCTTTAGTCAGAGAAGGCTCCTGACTCTGGGCGGATTCACCCTCAAGGTCGAAAGGACTTACTAGTCCGTCGATCTGAGCAATAAAAAAGACGGCCCGCGTATCACCGCCCGGCCGTTTTTCATTTGTCGAAATTTTATTACAGAATCGTAAATGCCCCTACTCGATCACCGGCCTGTGGCTTCATCACGCGCACGCCCTGCGTCACACGAGAGAGGAGTGGTACGGATTTGAATGGTACGCGGATGATGGTTCCCTTCGCCGAGGTGATGATGAGGTCGTCCTCGATATTCGCCATGCTCGTAATCATCGCGCCGACGAGTTCACCGGTTTTCGGTGTCACCTTCATCGTCTTGATACCACTGCCACCGCGCTTCTGTACTTTGTAGGATTTCAGGTCACTGCGCTTGCCGAGTCCATTTTGTGAGAGGATGAGGAGTTCCATCGTCTTCGCATCTTCTTTGCGCACTACTTCCGCACCGACGACATCATCGCCCGCACCGAGCTTGATACCACGGACTCCCGAGGCACTGCGTCCCATCGCACGGACATCCGCCTCTTTGAAACGGATCGCTTGACCATGACGCGTCGTCATCACCATATCATCCGTCCCGGTCGTCAATTGTACCCAGCCGAGCACATCACCCTTGTCGAGATTGATCGCGATGAGACCACTCCGGCGCACATTCGCGAAATCCTCGATCTTCGTTTTCTTCACCGTGCCGAATTTCGTCGCCATAAAGAGATACTTGAATCCGTCATCTTTGCCACGGGAAATCATCGCGGTGATCCGCTCTTCCGGAGAAATCTGCAGGAAGTTCACGATCGCCTGCCCCTTCGCCGTGCGCGATGATTCGGGGATTTCATATGCCTTGGTCTGGAAAATCTTTCCCGTATTCGTGAAGAACATGAGGTCGTCATGCGTCTCGATACTCGCCACCTTGTCGATGCGATCCTCTTCTTTCGTCACCGCGCCGATCACGCCCTTTCCACCGCGCTTCTGCACGCGGTACACATCCGGATTCATCCGCTTCACATATCCGTCATCGGTGAGGGTGATGATCGCGCTCTCATTCGGGATGAGGTCTTCTTGGCTGAATTCGCCGATACCACCCTTGATAACACGCGTCTTCCGTGCATCACCGAATGTGTCGCGCAGTTCGATGAGCTCACTCTTCACGAGTCCGAGGATTTTCTCTCTGTGTTTGAGGAGATCCTCGAGGTGAGCGATCAGTTTGTACTTCTCGTCCAATTCATCCTCGATTTTCTTTCGCTCGAGTCCGGCGAGTGTCTGGAGGCGCATCTCGAGTATCGCCGTCGCTTGCCGATCGGAGAGTTTGAATTTCTTCATGAGGTTCACATGCGCCTCTTCCTTCGTCGGGGACTTTCGAATCGTATCGATGACCTGATCGATATGATCGAGCGCGATCTTCAATCCTTCCAAAATATGCGCGCGATCCTTCGCCTTGCGCAGATCATACTCTGTCCGCCGTACCACCACTTTCTCGCGATGTGCGATGTAATACTCGAGGATAAATTTCAAATTGAGCACCTGCGGATCGATACCATCGACGAGCGCGAGCATGTTCACATTGAAGTTCTTCTGCAAATCCGTCAGCGAGTAGAGCTGGTTCAAGACTTTCTGCGGATAGGCTTCTTTCTTCAGGTCGATCACGATTCGTACACCATCCTGATCCGATTCGTCGCGGATATCCTTGATCCCTGCGATGCGCCCCTCTTTCACATGGTCAGCGAGATTCTCGATGAGGGTCGATTTGTTCGTCTGATAGGTAATCTCATTGATGATGATCTGGAACATGCCTGCCTTCGGCTCGATGATCTCCGCCTTGCCGCGCGTCACGATACGACCACGACCGGTCATATATGCCTCGCGAATATCTTTCTGATTGTAGATGATGCCACCCGTCGGGAAATCCGGTCCCTTGATATAGGTCATGAGATCCTCGATAGTCGCCTCCGGGTGCTCGATGAGGTGACAGATACCGTCTGCCAATTCATTCAGGTTATGCGGGGGGATATTCGTCGCCATACCGACGGCGATACCCACCGTCCCGTTCAAGAGAAGCTGTGGGAGTTTGGCAGGAAGCACCGTCGGCTCTTCATGCATACCATCGAAGTTCGGCACGAAATCTACGGTATCCTTGTCGATGTCGATGAGCATCTCCTCAGCAATCGCTTTCAGCTTCGCCTCGGTGTACCGATACGCCGCCGCACCATCGCCATCCATAGAGCCGAAGTTCCCCTGTCCATGGATGAGCGGATAGCGCAGAGAAAAGTCCTGTGCCATGCGCACCATGGTGTCATATACTGCTATATCACCGTGTGGATGCCATTTCCCCAGCACTTCACCGACGACCGTCGCGGATTTGCGGAACTTCGCGGTGGAGCGCAACCCCGTAGACCACATGGAGTAAAGGATGCGACGATGCACGGGCTTCAACCCGTCACGAACATCGGGCAATGCGCGCGACACGATGACGCTCATCGCATAGTCGAGATAGGATTGCTTCACCTCCGTCGTGATGCTCCGTGATTCGATCCGTCCTTCATGAAAAGCAGTTTTTTCAGCCATAAAAATACGCGTTATTGTCTTTTACTTGACTCGAAAGTGGCTATGGTGCGACGACTCCGCTCCCGCTCGACCTCCTCATCTGTTCTGATTGGAAGAAATCTTCTCCCGTCGGAGCGTTCTTCGTCCCACCTGCCCCCGAAATATCATCGATCGATGGTGCCTTCGGGAGATTCATCTCGGGAATCGATGCCGGCTGACTGGTAGCTGATCGAAATCCTTCGTACACGGAAAATACCCACAGGATGACGACGAATACCATCGATACGAGGACGGAGAGCATGACATAGCGCATACGGATATGCTCCGGTTCCCGTCGAATCGCCTCAATTTTCTCGATCAGTCGCTCCATACTCTGGTTGATACTCACACGAAACTACCCTCTCTCGAAAAATACCACTTCCATATTCTTCCCCTCGATATCTTTCTTCTTTATATTGAGTTTCGCGATCCTCTCCGTACTGCAATTATCGAATTCCGCACAGAAAGCCTTCTCCGTACCGAGACCTCCGGTCATACCGGTCATGAGGTAATGCATCGGGATCACGATTTTCGGCTCGATCTTCCGTATGGCATCCTCCGCCTGCTTCGGCGTCAGCGTATCACCACCACCGATCGGGATGAAGAGGACATCAACGCCATTCACTTTCTCCAAGAGATCCGCCGATACTTCGTGACCAATCGCACCGAGGAAACAACAATGGATTCCCTCTGATTCGAAAGCATACACGGTATTCTGTCCGCGAGTCGCTCCACCATCCGCATCACGAAAGGAAGGGAAGCCGAGAGCGGTGATACCATGCGCGGCGTATTCCCCCGGAGCGTCGAG
This sequence comes from Candidatus Moraniibacteriota bacterium, assembly GCA_049289395.1. Lineage (GTDB taxonomy): Bacteria > Patescibacteriota > Minisyncoccia > Moranbacterales > UBA1568 > CAYTED01. The sequence continues at coordinate 11,537 of JBATLQ010000094.1, forward strand.
GAGTGCCGGCTCGCTCTTCAAGAGTCCCGACAGATTATCATCGTCACGATTCGTATGGGAGAGCATGAGCACACTCGCCTGCCCGAACGGAGCGCGAAGTCCCACTTCCTTTCCGCAGGGATCTGTCCACAGAATAATATCCTCCGTCGCCCGCCCCGCTGGCTTCGTCGTTATCTTAAAGCAATAATCTCCGTAGTATTGTATTTGCATAGTTGCGAGAGATGAGAAGTGAGAGAGATAGAGATGAGAGTTTAGGAATAAGGGGTGTGAATTTTTAACAGCGGACGCACCGCTCCAAAAGCGGAACGACCGCGGTTAAAAATTCAATCTATCCCTATCGACTCTAACGCAGTCGATTATACCAAGGGCGCGGAACAAAATCAACTTGCCAGAAACGAAAAACTGAGCTATGCTGTTTCGGTAGTGAGGAAAGAAGATTCCCCTGAGGTAATCCGTAAACAATAGAATAAGAGATGCTTTAATCTCTGTATTTCCTTTATTTACGGCTTTCCAGAGCTGTTTTCTTTTTTTGCGACCGATTTCAGACGCCTTAATTCTTAGCTGAGATGTCGCGTCCATTTCAACTCTTTTGCAACACTATGACCAATGCAACCACAACCACCGCGACAGAAGAAGTAAAGCCCCTCTCCGCCATGGGAGCACTCCTCGAGAAGGAAGAGCTTTCCATACCGGAAGTCGGCGATGTTATCACCGGAATCGTGTCTTTCGTCTCATCCAATCACGCGCTGATAGACCTGGGGCCACTCGGTACCGGTATCGTTCTCGGCAAAGAAATGCGCGATGGCATGAAAAGCGGGGTCAAGCTCCGTGTTGGAGATGAAGTCACAGCGACGCTCGTTTCCTTCGAAGGCGAGGAAGGATACATCGACCTCTCTATCAGAGAAGCCTCGCACGATCGTTCCTGGGAAGATATCGAAGCCAAGCGAAAGAACTTGGAAGTCGTCACGACGAAGATCATGGAGGCGAACAAGGGTGGACTCATGGTGGAAATCAATGGTATTACCGGATTCCTCCCCGTCTCTCAATTGTCGAGCGAACACTATCCTCGCGTGGAAGATGGCGACAAGATGAAGATCTTCGAACTTTTGAAAAAGCTGATTGGGGTCGAAGTGCTCGTCCGTATTCTCGATGCTGATCGCCTCACGGAGAAACTCATCGTCAGTGAAAAGGCCGCACAGAGCGAGAAGGAGCGAGCTGTTATCGGCAAACTCCGCGTCGGCGATACGATTTCCGGAGAAGTAAGTGGCGTCGTCGATTTCGGTGCCTTCGTGAAATTCTTCCCAGCGACGACCGATGGAGAGAAGAAGTCGAGCGAGAAACTCGAAGGATTGGTACATATTTCCGAACTCGCCTGGCAACTCATCGATGATCCGAGGGAAATCGTGAAGACCGGCGATCGCGTCGAAGCGAAGATCATCGGTATCGAAGACACTCGCATCTCCCTCTCTATGAAGGCGCTGAAGAGCGATCCCTGGTCAATCGTCATGGAGAAATACAAAGTGGATGACATCGTAGAGGGGAAAGTCGATAAGATCAACCACTTCGGTGCATTCGTCTACCTCGACAAAGACATCCACGGTCTCGCACATGTGAGTGAATTCCACGATGTCTATCCGAATCGCAAGATGGAAGAACTCTTCACGATCGGAGAGACTTATGCCTGGAAAATTCTCTCTATCGAGCCGAAATCTCATCGCATGGGACTCCTCCCCGTAAAAGATGCGAAAGAAAAGACCGAGAAGAAAGGAAAAGTCGCGAAGACTGAGGAGGTCAAAGAAATCGAAAAAATTGAAGAAACTGAAAAGGCAGAGTAACGATCACAACAAGAAATACCCGGATATGTGCCCGGGTATTTTCTTTACTTTTAGCGACAAATAAGGTAGAAAAAGGTATATGGATACGAAAAATATTTTTATCATCTCCGGGCCATCCGGTGTCGGGGAGGATTCCGTTATTGATGGTCTGGAAAGGCGCTTTCCCATCGAGCGGGTCGTGACGACGACGAGTCGCGCTCTGCGTCCTGGTGATTCCGAGGGACATCCGTACTACTTCATCAGCCGAGTTGAGTTCGAGCAGGGCATCGCCCGAGGGAAATTCTTCGAATGGGCAAAGCAATACAATGATAATCTCTATGGCGTGACTCATGCGGAAATACAACGCGTTATGGCGAGTGGTCGCATCGGCATCTGGAAAATCGATTATCAGGGCGTCATATCGGCGAAAAAACTCTTTCCCGGTATTATCGCCATCTTGCTCACCGCCCCGCTCGAGATAATGGAGGCTCGTATACGCAGACGCGACAATGCTACCGAGGCGTTCATCAAAGATCGCATGGACTATACGAAAGAATGGCTGAAACACACTAATATCTATGATTACGAAATCGAAAACGAAGAGGGCAAGCTCGATCAAACCATCGAAAAAGTCGCATGCCTCATCGAACAGCATCAGAAATGATTCTTTCCCCGTTCCAGCGAGGAAGCTGGTTCGACGCGTCCAGAACTTTTCCTCGATGCATCAACTCTGGAAGCACGGGGATTCCTTTATCCTCGGTATTTCTGGTGGACCGGATAGTGTGTGCCTGCTCGATATCTTCGCTTTTCTCGAGAAGAAATACGATTTTCGTATCGTACTCACTCATGTGAATTACGGATTGCGCGGGAAGGATTCCGATACGGATGAACGCTTCGTTAAAGAACTCGCTTGTCGTTATGATTTCCCTCTGTTCATCCTTCACCCGAACATCACCGCGAAAAATAATCTCGAGGAACGACTTCGTGACATCCGATATCGATTCTTCGAAAAAATCCGAACTGAGACACGCTCTCAATATATCGTGACCGCCCATCATGAGGACGATCAGGCGGAAACATTCCTCCTCCATCTCTTCCGCGGATCCGGACTACGAGGCCTCTCTGCCATGCGTCCGAAGAATGGTGTTCTGATTCGCCCACTCCTCGATACTTCACGAACAGATATTCTCGGTTACCTGTCTGCACGGCACCTCCCCTTTTGCACCGATACAACAAATTTCTCTAATCAATTCCTGAGGAATAAGATCCGAAATAAACTTATCCCCCTTCTCGAGAAAGAATACGCCCCGAAACTGAGGAAGCGATTAGCCACGACCGCTTCACTCGTCGCTGAAGACATCTCCCTCATCGAAGAAGCAACGAAGAACTCGAAGAAAATCCTTCTCGACCGTCATTCTTTTTCACTGAAATCCTTCTCCCGGCTTTCACTTGCCAAGCGACGGCTCTTTCTCGATACCTTCTTCAAAAATCATGGGGGGAAAGTGCGCGGAACATGGATTACCGAGACAGAGAAAATGCTCTCTTTAGCCAAGAATAAAAATCAAACCCTCTCCTTCCCAGGCTTGAAAATTCTCCGCAAAGGTGATACAGTGCTCCTGATACAACTCTAATTTTCTTCAATACTCCCTATGGAAAAACTTCTTCGCCACCTCTCGACCATCATGCTCGTCTTCCTCATCGTCGTAGGAATCGTCATTCTCTATCAATCACCGGAGAAAAAGCCAGCAGAAATCTCTCTCAGTGAACTCGTCACGCAGATTAACGCTGGCGAAATCAAGCAGATCGGCGTGAAGCAAAACGAACTTTCCATCGAAAAAAATGATGGCACCATCGAGAAAGCTACGAAAGAAGGTGAGTCATCGCTCTCCGAAACACTTCGAAATTATGATGTGAACAGTGAAAAGCTCGGGAGCGTCTCCATCAGTATCGAAAAAGAATCCGGCGCGAGTTATTGGGCGGGCGCTATCCTCCCAATTCTCATCCCCTTCATTCTCATCGCCGGCTTCATCTGGTTTATGATGAGACAAGCACAGAGGGGCAATGCCCAGGCACTCTCTTTCGGTACTTCTCGCGCTCGTATGCTCGATCCGAAAGACAAGCGCAAACGCATCACTTTCAAGAACATCGCCGGTGCGAAAGAATCTAAAGAAGAACTTTCTGAAATCGTCGACTTCCTCAAGGAGCCGAAGAAGTTCCTCGACATGGGCGCCAAAATTCCGCGTGGCGTCCTCCTCCTCGGCCCTCCAGGTACCGGCAAAACCCTCATGGCGAAAGCCGTCGCGGGTGAAGCAGGCGTCCCCTTCTTCAATATCAGCGGATCGGAATTCGTGGAAATGTTCGTCGGAGTCGGAGCGAGTCGTGTGCGTGATCTCTTCAAACAGGCGAAGAAAAATGCACCTTCCATCGTCTTCATCGACGAGATCGACGCGGTCGGGAGGCATCGCGGTGCCGGACTCGGTGGTGGTCATGACGAGAGAGAACAAACCCTCAATCAGATCCTCGTCGAGATGGATGGATTCGAGACGGATTCGAGTGTCATCGTCATCGCCTCGACCAATCGTCCCGATGTGCTCGATCCCGCGCTCCTTCGCCCGGGTCGATTCGATCGTCGCGTGACTATGGATCTCCCCGACATCAATGAGCGCGAAGCAATTCTAAAGATTCATTCGAAAGGGAAGCCCCTCGCGAAGAATATCAATCTGCGCCGTGTCGCCGAACGGACACCCGGATTCTCTGGAGCTGATCTCGCGAATCTCACGAATGAAGCCGCTATCCTCGCGACCAGACGGGACAAGAAAATCATCGACCTCGCCGAACTCACCGAATCTATCGAGAAAGTTATCCTCGGGCCCGAACGGCGGAGTCGCATCGTCAATGATACTGAGAAAAAAGTCATTGCCTATCATGAAGCGGGTCATGCGCTCATCGCATCATCCCTCCCGAATGCCGATCCCGTACAGAAAGTTTCCATCATCTCTCGCGGTCACGCCGGCGGGTATACCCTCGCCGTCCCTACCGAGGACAAGATGCTTCACAGCACCGCGTATTTCTACGACGAACTCGCCACACTCCTCGGCGGATATGCGAGCGAGAAACTCATCTTCAACGATACCACGACCGGCCCATCCAACGACCTCGAGCGCGCCACCAATATGGCGAGGGGTATGGTCACTCGCTACGGCATGAGTCGGCTCGGTGCGCGCACCTTCGGTCACAAGCAGGAGCTCGTCTTCATCGGCAAGGAAATGCATGAGGAACGAAATTATTCTGAGAAAACAGCGGAAAATATCGATACGGAAGTATCTCGGCTCGTCGATGAAGCATTCCAAAAGGCGACCAGCATTCTCACCGAAAAGAGAGTCATCCTCGACCGCATCGCGCAGACGCTCCTCGAACGGGAAACCCTGGAGAAAGAATCCTACGATGCGCTCATCCGGGGCGAGACTCTTCCTCCATTCGCTCCGATTGAAACGACGGAAAAAAAGGAATCGATTCCGCAAACTGAAGTCAAAGAGGCGTAATCAGCCGAGGGGACAATCCCTTCACATCATTATGGTGACAGAAAAAAAGCCTTCCGAAAAAACCATTTTTTGGAAAACCATACTCTCGCAGACCACATACTTCATGAGGGACACTCCCGTGGTATGGATTTTCGGATGTCTCCTCTCTCTCCCCTTCCTCATGCTCATCGCTCTCGAATCATTCTCCCTCCAATTACAAGAATCGGATATCGTGAGTATCGCGCCGAAGATCATGGGATTTTTTCTCATCAGCATACTCCTCTTCTTCGCGAGTGAAGCAGGGTTCATCCTTTCTCTGAAAAAAACATCTTCTTCTCCCATCGAATATGTGGCCGCAACTGGCGCCCTCATTCGTTGGTATTTCTTGTTTCTCCTCATACTCCTTGGCTTCTTCGCATTTTTCTTCGCGCCACTCTCTTTCGCCTCCGGATCAGCACAGACGACACTCAAATACATCAGCCTCGTCTTCTTCCTCTTCATCGCAAGCGGTGCCTTCATCCTGAAGATGTTCGGGAGTTTCTATCTCCTCCTCTCTCAACTTTCCCTCGGAAAGGCACTCCGTTCATCGGCAATCCTCTTCATGGATCACTTCGTGCCGTCGATACTCCTCTTTCTCGCGACCACGCTCCTCTCATTCATCGGGAGTATCATAACAGGCGCACTCCATTCCTTCCTCTCCTTCCCCCTCTCAGGTGGAGCGGTGCGCAATACCATTCTCATTCTGAGTATTCTCTTTCTCTCTGCCTTCCTCAATATCTTCCTCCGTGCCTTTTGGTATTTCTTCTTCCAGGCAATCGCTGCCGAAAAACCAAAGGATTGGCAAGAGGAGAAAAAAATGGTAGAAGAGAGTATGGTGCCAGCAGAAGATGAAGCGTAGCAGTACGGGCGTATAGCTCAGTTGGTTAGAGCGCCACATTGACATTGTGGAGGTCTCTGGTTCGAATCCAGATACGCCCACCAGAATTAGCTCAGGCTTGCCCCCACACCTTTTCCGAAAGGTGTGGGGGTGAAGTTAGAGCGCCACATTGACATTGTGGAGGTCACTGGTTCGAATCCAGTATTGTCCACCATTCGTATTACGAGGATGAGCTCGGTTGGATACCCGCCCGAACGACTCATCATTCAGTCGGGCGGGGAGCGCCACATTGGCATTTCAGAGGTCACTGGTTCGAATCCAGTATTATTTATGATGCTTCATGGTAAGTGTCTTCGAAAATAAACCGCCTCACAAAAGGAAGTCGCAAGAAATATTTTGGCATTCAAATTAAAAAGTATGCTCTCAACGAATCCTCCACAAACCTATGTCTAAGGATTTGAGAGCGCCACTAAACACACTTCCTCATTCAGAATTCGGACGACATGTATTATACCGAGAAGTAAGGACTTCGCCACTACAAAACAATCTCTCAGCACAACAGGGAGATCTCTTTAGACAGGTCTCATCAACCACCCGGGAGATTTGATGCTGTATTTTTACTTTGCTCAGATATTGGTCGACACTGTTTGAAATAAAATGATACCTCATTCACACAATAAAGACCCTCAGCACAGGCTCCTGTGGTACATTTTTCATTGAGACCAAGCCCTGGGGTCGTAACAACTTCTACGCATTGCCCGTCGCTACAAGTTCCCCGCCCGCCGAGACAGGATTTTCCATTATCAGAATAATTCGTACACTCCCGCTCATCGATAATACACCACAGCCCACTTCCAAGATCAGAAGACGCGGTACACTTTCCACCGCTCGTTCCACACGAAGATCCTGCCGACTTCCCCGCGCAGAGATCCGCATCCCCACCGCTCGAGGTCGTCGACCAGCCCGAGGAAGGAATAGACCCAGAGAGCACGGCCGCCTCCCGCTCTGCTTGTGTCATAAACCCTGCCGCCGGTCCCACGATACCATTCACCTGATTGATAGATTCGGTCACTTGCCTATCGATAGCCGCAAGCGGTTTGAGTACCGCCTTCTCCACCTGATTCACACCATAGTTCACCAATCCATTGATTGCCTTACTCACCGCGGCTGATGCGAGTGATCCTGCGAGCTCCGCCGGATTCGATGCGCCCGCGATAATCTTGTTCCCGAAATCATTCGCGTCATCCATGAGACTCTTAATCGTACTTCCTGGGGTCGTTACGATTCCCCCAGCGCCTTCCGTCCCCTTAAATCCCTGGTAAGCAATTGCTTCAGTCTTCGCTATTTCCTTCTCTCTTTCTAACTTCGTCTGATATGCCTGCTCCGCCGCAAGAGAATACCCATAGGGATTATTCATTGGATTCGATACAAATGAGTCAAAAGCGCGCCAATCCCCCGTCCGAAACATCTCTTCCGGACTCGAGGTGAACTCCTGTAGAGTCATCGTCCGCTGACTATCACCCGAGATAGCCGCCTTCCCGATGCGTTCCAGATACTGTGCATAATTTCCCACCCCCCCCGAGCCAATTCCAATAGAAGAAGTCATCCCCTCTGCACGCAAGGTCAGCGGGTCATTCATCGCCAAAGGATTATTCAGATGTCCCCCGCGGGAAGAGTCCGTCAATTTCGAACTGCTGAAACTCCAATCGCTAATTCCACCCGAACTACTCCGCCCCACATAATTTGCCGACGAAGCCATCCCCCGTGTCGAGAGGGTAAAAAAATCATTCATGTACAGTTGCGCATTCCGTTGTGGCTCGAGAATAAGTGCATCCTGCCAATTCGTGATAAACCGTGGCGATCCCGACAATCCTCCCCCACCGATGAGTTGCCCGATCTGCGAATTGAGGAGGTTCATCGCCGTCATCTTGAGGGATCCAAGCAACACACCTTCGATATGCCGGCCAATTTTATTCACGACATAGGTCCAGACAGCCGCCATTTGATTCGCCCCCCAAGCGTCCGCCTGGGCCGATGGGGTCGAAAAAACAACTCCCATGCAAAGCAGGATCGTCACCAGTATCTTTTGTATGTAAAATTTCATACCATTTTTCTACAACTCGAGCGGAATCGTCGTGATACCATACGATGTCAGTTTTGCGCCGAATTCAGTCGCAAATACTGATGAGACATTGAGAAATCCCTGGATCTTCGAGAGTGTCGCGATATTTTGCAACGGATCGTCCATATTATTCTTTGTCGCTATCAATTCATCCTTTAGCGATACAGCGTACTTTGCCATCTGAAGCGCCTTCAAATGCATATCCACCATCGACTCAGGCACTTCCACTTCTTTAATCTGTTCCAACATTCGCTCTCCATTTTTGGAAAGGTCGGAGATGTACGAAAAATCCCCGAGGAGCAGTGCATTATTCGACTGATCAGCGACATTCGATGCGATTGATTGGAGTTGATCTTCCGTCTGAAATGTACTCGGCGAATTATTCGCCATAATATACGCCATGGAGGTAAGGTATTCCACGATGTATTCCTCTTCCACTTTCTTTCGTTCACTCGCAGAGAGCTTCTTTTCTTTTTTGGTCAACGGTTTTATCTTTATTTCATCGATGCTGGCTATCGGAAGGATGATATTTTCACTACTGCTGAGAACCGTACTCACCGCAGAGTCCAAATCGCTAAGCGACACATCAGAACTATTCGTTCCTTTTTCCGAAACCATTTTCGCTACTTCTGTGGAAATTTTCTGTGTCAAATTCTCCTTCGATGCAACACTCCCTGTTGATGTCGTATCCTCAGCGTTACTTCCGCCAATTACTATCCTATCCCCCGGGGCTTTCTTCAACGGATTGTAGCCACCCTTCACCTCGACACCATCTGAATATCCATCACCGTCCGTATCCTTGATAAATGGATCCGTCCCATAGAGTCGCTCCTCTTCATTGGAGAGACCATCACTGTCACTGTCTTGAAAGATATTCTTCCCCGACAACGCATCCTCTGCCGATGCCGATATAAAAACCATGAATGAAACGAGAACCAACGATACAAAAAAAGCAGTGGGACGGATAAAAAAATCCCCTGCTTTTCGGATAAGCATTCTGCAAAAAGAAAAAAAGGCGGTGTGTCTCATTACTCGCATGACATTTTTTTGTTTGTACTTGTATTATATCATTCTTTACAGAGAGAGCAACCATCCTATATTATGAATGAACTCATTTAGCCACGAAGTATGAAATCGCCTCCTGTCATCCCGTCTGCCAGCTGGCGGATTAACCCATGATCCAGATCTTTCCGCTTCGCGGGGCTACTCCCATGCCAAAGCACAGAATAATAACCCAAAAAAAGATAAAATCATATTATACAATAAATGTATTATTTAGTCAATACTATACACATCACTCCTCGGTAATTGTTCCACGTGGAACATTTTACCAATATGAATACCCATCTCAATTGTTCCACGTGGAACAATTGATAAATACCTATTCTATGGAAATGTTCCACGTGGAACAAAATAATCTGGTTCTCCTAAAATTTCCTTTAATAAAAGGAAATGCCACCATGAAAAATAGGGTAATCTTTAGAATATGGCTCCTTTTGACTGTTCCACGTGGAACATTTACTCATGGAAGACACAGTGATGATGTTCCACGTGGAACAAATATCTAATTACACTCCATACCATAATGTTCCACGTGGAACATTATACCAGCAATCATTACAGAATGTTCCACGTGGAACAATTCGAAAACACCATACAGTTATAATACCAAGTGAGACCTACGGCAATCAATCTCTCAATTGTTCCACGTGGAACATTATGTCACTCATAATCACAGATTGTTCCACGTGGAACAAATCTCTCTACTATATATTATATTTTTCCTTATATAAAGCAATATACTGATGAAAAAATATGGCGATTGTTCATTTTTACGAGAAAAATCATTGTTCCACGTGGAACATTTTCCTACGGTATCTCTATTTAATTTGTTCCACGTGGAACAATATGGATGAGATAACACTATAAGAAAACCAGAATACTAATTAGTATTGTTCCATGTGGAACAATTTACCTCCATGAATTATATCTCAACTGTTCCACGTGGAACAATTATTCTATTCTGGCATGTATATTGTTCCACGTGGAACAATATTTTCGTAATGATCAAAGCAATGTTCCACGTGGAACAATTGATCAATACCTATTCTATGGAAATGTTCCACGTGGAACATTACACTACCAATCATTACAGGATGTTCCACGTGGAACAATTGCCGTTGCTCTCAACCTGAGCTCTATAGTACTTGACAATGTACTGTATATATTTCATAATATCATTTATACTCTTGCTTTCCAGTCGTATTGACGAAATAGGTAGAGTTGGTATGATGAGAGATGTTTCCGATTCACTCTGAAAAAAGGATATTTCTCGAGGGCCATTAGCTCAATTGGTAGAGCGCTTCCATGGCATGGAAGAGGTAGCCGGTCCGAATCCGGCATGGTCCACACAGCAATCATGAGAGCGGTATCTGCCCTAGGTGCTCTTTTTTATATCCATACTTCAGCCTGCCGAATTCGGACGGGAGGGGGTCGGCTCGCTTCGCCAAAGCTACAGCGAGGCGAGGGAACGGGAGTTCCCCGCTTGGGGTGACTCATCTACTCTCTAGCAGATGAGATTAGGGGGCGCCCGCCCGCAACGATGTAGCACTTCGGGCAGGGAAGCCCTATAAAACGCAGTTCCGATTTTACATCGGAACGAGTAGTCCGATTCCGGCATGGTCCACAACGAAAATACGACTTTCGTCACTCTTTCGATGGTGAAATAATCCTATATTCATGGGATTTTATGACTTATACAGACATATACCGGGCATTCCTGTATACTGGATAGGCGGTATTGATACAATAGAAAAAGTGTGATATTGTGCATCCTTGCCCTTGTAGTTCAATGGATAGAACGGGCCCGTCCTAAGGGTTTGATGTGGGTTCGATTCCTGCCAAGGGCACTCTAAATGAGCATACCATATGGCACATTCACGCATCGATCAGATTAACGAGCTCCTCCGTGCAGAATTGGGGGAGATTTTTCGTAGGGAAGTGAGCCTGAAGCAGGGGATTCTCATCACCATTAGCAAGGTAGAAACCACAAAGGATCTCCGACATGCCAAGGTTTCCATCAGTGTTTTCCCAGAATCCGAAGAGGTTTATGCCATGAAAACCCTGAGTAAAGAGCTCTCTCACATACAAAAAATACTCTATACAAAGTTATACATGAAACCTCTGCCTCGCATCCATCTCCTCTCCGATCATACCGAACAAAAAGCCGATGTGATCGAGAAACTCTTGCAATCCATCGGTTCTGAATAATACTCCTGTTATGTCCCATTTCATTTCTGAGTTTCGCAATCTGAAATATGTCATACGGAAATCAGAAAAGATTCTGCTCTTCGCTCATAACCGCCCTGACCCGGACTCAGTCGGTGCTAACCTCGCACTCAGAGAAATGATCCTCGCCTGTGGAAAGTCGGTGGATATCGCCTGTTACAACGAATACCCGAGCACACTCACGCCGATCATTGGAGTTCAGCCAGCGTTTCTCCACCCTGACTCGGTCAATATCAAACAATACGATACGGTCATCGCAGCGGACAGTGTCGACCGGGGATTCCACCTCTTTCGCGATCGGATATCCGAAGACCAGATCGTCGTCATCATCGACCACCATCCGGACATTACCGTACGAGCCGATATAAAGATCCTCGATACGACATCATCTTCGGCATCACAGCTCGTCTATGATTTCCTCGTCGCGACCAAAGAACCCATCACACCGCAAATCGCGACCTGTCTCCTCATGGGAATACTCTTCGATACCGGGGGATTCCAACACGCCATCGTCTCACCAGAAGTCATGAGCGTCGCTGCCGACCTGGTAAAAAAAGGCGCGCCCCTCACAAAAATAGCGCATACACTCTTCTCCAATAATGATGTCGCGGCACTCCGCCTCTGGGGGAAGGCATTTGAGAAGGCTCATTTCAATGAGGAAACCGGGATGCTCGTCACGGCTATCACGAGAGAGGATATCGCAGAGTGCGAGGCATCTGTCGAAGATATTTATCAGGTTGCTTTTATCTTGAGTGGTGTTCCGGAGGCGAAATTTGTCCTGGTACTCTCCGAACAAGGAGGCGGGATGGTGCGGGGGAGTCTCCGATCGACGAAACAGCAAGGTGTCGATGTGTCCGCTCTGGCGCAACAATTCGGCGGGGGAGGGCATCGGCTCGCGAGCGGGTTCGAACTCGTTGGAAAAATAGTTGAGACAGACTTCGGATGGCAGATAGCGTAGATGGTATTTTGTATTCAGTATCTTGTATTTCGTATGGGGAAACAGGAACGACTCGACCTACTCAATAAGAAATGGGTTCATGACTGTACCTGCGTGCTCCGCGATACGGCGACGCAAGCGGTACTCGGAAACGGAAGTACGAATGCAAAAATTATTTTTATCGGGGAGGCTCCGGGGAAGAAAGAGGATGCGCAGGGGATTCCATTTATCGGTGCGGCGGGAAAATTTCTGAGTGAGCTCCTCGCATCGATTCACCTCAACCGTGAGGATGTCTACATCACCAATGTCGTGAAGTATCGACCCCCTGAAAATAGAGATCCATCACCGGAAGAAATCAACTCCTGTCGTGAGTGGCTTATGGATGAAATACGGATCATCAATCCGAAAATTATCGTGACGCTCGGTCGGCATGCGATGGGACATTTCCTCCCTGATGCGAAAATATCCGAAGTGCACGGGAAACTCTTTCGAGAAAATATACCAGCATTGGGCGTGCGAAACATCCTCCCCCTGTACCACCCCGCGGCCGCCCTGTACAACGGGGGATTGCGTATGACGCTCTTCCAGGATTTCAAAAAGATTCGGGATCTGCTAAAGGGATAAAAAAAACTCCCGCGCAAGAGCGAGGGAATAAACTACTGGTCTTTCATTATTGGCTGAGAATGCGTAGCAGGTCCTTTGTGATATATGGGACATTCCTTTGAATAGCGAGCCATTGTCGCACCATATCATTACCGACAATTAGATACCAATTCCCCTCCAAATCAAGGGACAGCTGAATCGGCTCACCTCCAACCAAATAAGAATCTCGCGGGATCATATGCCCCTGCCGCAGGAAATATTCCCCGTTGCATCCATCCACATAGCAAGTCGTTGGAATACCGGACAGATCCACGGTTTGTACAGGGTCAACAGAAACAACGCCGAGGTAAAAATGTTTTCTCGGCATTGAAAAATCATGCCGAGTGATTACCTCATCATGTGATACTAGAACGAGCTCTCCATGGTACGGCTGAAAAATCTGTTGGGTGTTTTCCCTAGCAAGACCTAAAAAAAACTGAAAAAAATCATCCCTGTCACTGAACTGAATTGCCACTCCCTCATTCATGATGAGCGCCTTTCATAAAAAATATTAAAAAACTGTTCCTTCCTGTGCCGCGGGCGAGAATCGAACTCGCATGATTTTGCAATCGGAGGATTTTAAGTCCTCTGCGTCTACCAATTCCGCCACCACGGCAATACTTGAGGTCCGGGGCGGAATTGAACCGCCGTGTAGGGTTTTGCAGACCCTTGCCTCAACCACTCGGCCACCGGACCAATATCAAATAGCGTCGCTATAACGACTGCTCCAGTCTATCCAATGGAAGCGATAGAGTCAACCAAACAAAAAGCCCTCTGATATACATCTGAGGACTTCTTGCTTTTGTGTGTTTTTTGTATTTAGTCAACCACGACCTCAGCCTCCAAGTTCCGGCGACCGAAGGCGAGGGCTTCTTTCTTCGTCTCCATGTAGATATCGAAGTGATTTCCCTTGATAGCGCCACCGCGGTCTTCACAACGGAGCACCCCGACACCGGCGATCTTTATCTTCGCGCCGAACGGGTATTCTGCTGGACAAGCGAGCGTTCGCTTCGCCTCGACGATCAGCCCCGATGAGGTCTTGCCGTCATTTTTCCCACATTCATCAGCCGCCGCCGTATAGGCCGACGCATTGATGATGAATTTCCCCTTAGGGAGATTCTTCCACTTGTCCACCTGCTTGCCATACCACCGCTTGGCGAGGATTGCCTCTTCTTCCTCGGTATAGGCTGTGGATAACTCAGAAGTATCAGTCTCTACGGGCTTTTCCTGATGCAATGTCCAATCGATGAGGAGTGGGTCATTCTTGTAGGAATAGTCCGTACTGAATGGAATAGCACTCGACAACACGCTTGCATTCTCTTCTGCCTTCGCTCCTGGTGTTTGAATAAAAATCGTACTGATAAGCACCACAAACGCCAATTGCTGGAGGAATTTCATAGTAAACTTCTAGAAAGTTAGCCTGGGCCGACGCTTTCGGCTGGGTCTCCTCTCTGGAGGCTGACTGGACAATATAGCATACTTTTCGATTTTAGTCAAGAGATAACATATAGTATTTGGCTTATAATAAGCAAAAAGGCACATTTTTCATGCCTTATTTCGCGGTGTATTCTACTGTATAAGTACGAAATATAGCTTTATTGATGGCAACAAAAAAACAAGGCTCGGTTTGAGCCTTGTTTCATGAAAAGAACAGAAATTCTATTCTTTCCCATTGGCATTTCTCAGAGGTAAACCCTCTCTATACACAACTACCTGATTCCTATCGTGATCTTTCCGCTTGGATTCATCCGGGTTCGTCCTATCCCCAGCCTTCGCAGCATATACCGCAATATCCGCATAGCTAATCAGCGTCTGCTTGAGAATATCGAGGTCATCCAAGGTAGGCGGCTCTCCAGAATCATCGTGATTCTTTGCTTTATCAAAGATATCTCGACAGGACTCCCTGACTTCCGCGGTGTCCAATCCGACACAGCCGATACTGACCGTCTTGTGCAGAGATTGAGTTTCTCTCCTCTCATCAGTGACTTCTATTGGCGTTTTTTCGATAGCTGAACGAATATGCTCTGCCGCCACTTCTGCATCCCTTACGCTAGTCTTCGGGAGATAGACTAAAAATTCCTCCCCACCATACCGATACACCCGGTCCGTCGGTCGTACCGTATCCTTAATGATCTTTGCGAGCTGTCGGAGTGCCTCATCCCCAGCAAGATGACCATAGGTGTCATTCACCGACTTGAAATGATCGAAGTCAATCATGAGGACAGCGCCCGTCCCATCTCCCTGTATCTCTCTGCCGAGAAATCTCGGGAGCTCTTGATCAAGCGCTCTTCTGTTGAGGAGTCCCGTCAATGCATCCACTCCGTTTGCCCGCTCCGCTTCCATCGTCTTCAATACTTCATCGGAAAAAGCATCCGCCGTTTTGTTTCTTTTTTCTAGATCGGTACCAGGTACCCCCTGATC
>JBATLQ010000095.1:0-17809 GCA_049289395.1 Candidatus Moraniibacteriota bacterium
GAGGTGAAACCGTGGGAGCTCGTGAAAACCGATATGCCGGCATTCGAGAAAGAGATGAACGGATTCCTTACCGAGCTCGCATTCATCGCTTCCTCGCTCCGACCATTCCTTCCGGAAACTTCGGAGAAAATCTTTATAGCACTTAAAACACGAAAGTTAGAGCCATTGTTTCAGCGAATTCTTGTAGCAGGCACAGGAAAATTTACGGTTACTGGAGGTGATGTTGATTTAAAGAGAGGGTAATCTTTCTAAAAAAACATAGATTTTTGAAAATCTTGATTCTTAATTCTAGATTCCAGATTCTTCTGCAAAGATATGATCGACGCGCACGCGCATTTGCATGACACTGCTTTCGACGCCGATCGGGATGAGGTCGTGGGGCGGGCTTTGGATGCGGGCGTGACGAAGATCATCACGATCGGGACGGATACCTTGGAGAGTCGGAAGGCGGTGGCGTGTGCTCTGAAATATGAGGGGGTGTATGCGAGCGTGGGGATACATCCTCACGAGATGAATCATCTCGTGAAAATATCAAATTCCAAATATCAAATATCAAATCAATCCCACAATGATCAAATAAATGAATGGATACCAACGCTGAGGGAATTGGCGAAGTATGCGAAAGTCGTGGCGATCGGGGAGTGTGGATTGGATTACTATATACATCAGGAAACAGAGAGCAGTGAACAGAGAACAATTACCGAGCGAGAGAAAGATTTGCAAAAAGAATTATTTCTCGCGCAGATTGAATTGGCAGAGGAATTACATCTCCCGCTCATCATCCACTGTCGTCCTTCGGCAGGTACGGTGGATGCGTATGAAGATGTCTTTGAAATTTTTCAAACTTCTTTGGTTTCCCGGTTACCAATTACCGGTTACCAATTACCGATTATCCTCCATTGCTACATGGGCGATACCGAGGTGACGGAGAAATTTCTCGAATTGCCGAATGTGTATTTTTCATTTACGGGGAATATCACCTATCCGGTGAAGAAACTGCTTGCGGGAAGTAAAGACGATCTCACTGAGACCGTCCGTCTGATACCGATTGAGCGGATAATCGCCGAGACGGACTGTCCGTACCTCGCGCCACAAGCGCATCGTGGCAAGCGCAATGAACCGGCATTCGTCATGGAAGTCGTCGGGAAAATCGCTGAAATAAAAGGAATCTCCCGGGAAATTGTCGAGCAAACGGTTAGAGCGAGCGCAAAAATGATTTTTGGGATATAATAGAGGCGAGTTTTATAATGAGTGTTAATGGAAACAGAGTATGGGTGAAATGTCGAGGGCAGAGGGCTTGCAAGTCCCTAAGGCAGAGATACGAACAGCAAGTCCGGATCGCATGGTGGATATCGGAACGCCTGAGGAAATGGAGAGTGATGTTTTTAATCCCGAGGAGGCTCGTAAGAGGTCTGCGGAGTTAGAGATGGAAATTGACAAATTGCAAGCGAGTATTGATAAACAGAAAGCTGACCTTCAGAATGGGCTGGAGGCTTCAAAAAAACTAAATACCTCTGCAGAATTAGTGAAAACATTGACAGAGGAAGCACAGGCCGTAATAGATGATTTGGATTTGCAGAAGATAAAATTAGGGAAAGAAAAGGAGAAATTAGATAGTCAGTTGATAGGTGGTTGACTGTGTGTATTTGGCGACTTGTGAATGATTGAATCGTGTATAGAGCAGAGTATGAGTGGGATCTACAGAGAGGGGGACTGATATAGCGAACTAAATAGTAAGGATAAAAGTATGAATCCTGAAGTTATAGGCGGAACTGATGATCATGGTACAGTGAGGGATCGTTTAGTGTCTCAACACGCGGAGAGGTTATGGTCAGACGAGGCAAGTCGGAAGAATTATGGCGATGATGCCCCAACATCTAAAAATGTGGAATTAATGGAGGCACGGTTGAAAAAGATGGAAGATCAAATTCAAGATTTATTTGCTCGTGGTGAAGCTATACAAGAAGACATAGAGAAGGGGAAGAATACACCGGGGTTACCAGAGGATGCGAAGGCTCGGGTAGAAGCAGTGCTCACCAAAGAAAAAATGGATCTTGGAAAACAGGCTGAGGGACTCGAAAAGGAAAAGAGCGAATTAGCAGAGAGATTGGATCGTATGAAGAAGCTTCTTGGATTGGAGGGCGGATTGCCTCCTATCGAGTATCCTACTCCTACTGTGCATTGATTTGTTCATCCATTCGTTTGACGGTAACCGATATTTCTCGTATCATAGAGTCGGCTTGTTTGTGGAAAACAGCCGACTTTTTGTTATTTTCCTACAAATTACGAATAAGTCTTTACAAATATACAAATTCTACAAATGCCATTGAGCATGCTGGTACTGAAGTGATGGATTCGTATATTTGTATTTGATTTGTAATTCGTAGGAAGATTGGTAAGATTCGTATATTTGTATTTGATTTGTAATTCGTAGGGGAATGGAAATATCAATTGCGGCGGAAAAATACTTCGATTGGCTCGGGTTCCCGGTGACGAATACCGTGGTGACGACGATCCTCGTCGCATTGCTCCTTATCGTGAGTCTCTCGCTCCTTTCGAGGCGCCTCCAGTTGGTTCCGCGCGGATTTCAAAATGTCGTGGAAGCAATTCTCGATGCATTTATGAATCTCGCGACGGATATCATGGGGGATCGGGAGACGGGACGGAAATTTTTCCCCCTCGCCACGACGATATTTTTCTTCATCCTCATATCGAATTGGATGGGACTCCTCCCGGGGATGGGAACGGTCGGATGGTCGGCGGTACATGATGGGCATCCGACCATCATCCCGTTTATCCGCAGTGCATCGGCGGATCTCAATATGACGATCGCGCTCTCGCTCGTCTCAGTATTCACGATCCAATTCGCGGGTATCGCGGCACTCGGACTCCGTGGGTATGCGGCGAAATTTTTCGTGAGCCCATTGCACAAGCCGTATGTCCTGGGCACGGTCATGGGATTGCTCGAGATGGTGAGTGAAGTGGCGAAACTCCTCTCGTTCTCGTTCCGGCTCTTCGGCAATGTGTTCGCGGGAGAGGTGCTCCTCACGGTGATGCTCCATCTCGTACCGTACTTCGTTCCACTGCCGTTCCTCTTCCTCGAGATCTTCGTCGGATTCATTCAGGCGGCGGTGTTTGCGATGCTCACCCTCGTCTTCATCAAGATGGCACGGACCCCCGCCGCACATTAATGCGCGGCGTAACTGGAAATTGGTAATTTGTAACTAGTCTCCCTCTGTGATTTTTCTTAGTTACCGGTTACGAGTTACTAGTTCCTTTTCCCTTCACAAAAAGGAAAAAACACTGTACACTCTACTATTGTTATTAACTTGTAAGTAAATAAGGTAAAACTATATGGACATGGAAGTAGCAAAAATGCTCGGGGCCGCACTCGCCATCGGTATCGGTGCCATCGGACCGGGGCTCGGTATGGGAATTCTGTTCTCCAAGGCGTTGGAAGCAATCGGACGCAATCCGGAAGCTCAGCCGAAGATTCAGATGACGATGTTCCTCGGTATCGCGTTTACCGAAGCCATCGCGATCTATGCATTGGTTATTTCGCTCATGATTCTTTTTCGCTAACGCTCTCCTACAAATTACGAATAAGTCCTTACAAATATACAAATTCTACAAATGCCATTGAGCATGCTGGTACTGAAGTGATGGATTCGTATTTTGTATTTGATTCGTAATTCGTAGGAAGATTGGTAAGATTCGTATATTTGTATTTGATTCGTAATTCGTAGGGAAATGGATGCATTATCAAATATCGGTGTCGATTGGAAGCTCCTCCTCGCGCAGGTGGTGAATTTCGGTATTCTCCTCTTTATATTGAAACGGTATGCGTATCAGCCGATGCTGAAGATGATGGATGAGCGAACGGCGAAGATTGAGAAGGGGCTCCTCGATGCCGAGGCGGCGCAGGTGAAACTTCGTGAGATGGAAGAGAAAGAGAGGGCGGTCCTCGCCGAAGCTCGTGCCGAGGCGAAGAAAATCCTCACAGAGACCGAGGAGTCGGCGAAAAAGCGCGATGCATTGAAGGTGGCAGAGACGGAAGAGCGCGTGAAGAAACTCCTCGCTGATGCGGAGGTGAAGATAAGTGATGACCGCGCGAAGATGCTCGCCGATGCCAAGGGTGAGCTCGCGGAGACGGTTCTCCTCGCGGTGGAGAAGATACTCCGGGAGAAAAAATAATTTCGAATTTTTAATTTCGAATTTCGAATCAAATTCGAATGAGAAAATGAAGAATTTTGAAATTAAGACATTCTGTCATTGATTCAAAATTCATAAATCAAAATTAGACATTTAGAAGGTATGCGTCTCTCAATTCCACAATATGCACAGGCGCTCCTCGAACTGGAAAGAGAAGGGGGTGCGACTGAAACAGCCTCGCGATTTTTCGCTTGGCTTAATCGTCGTGGTGAAGGGAGAAAAGCAGGGAAGATCGTGGAGGTGGCGGAGCGCCTGCTCCGTGAGCAATCCGATATCATGGATGTGACAGTTACGACGGCGCAAGAGGCAGATACGGCGACGCAGGAGCTGCTCCTCGCTCAGGCGGAAACAGTATTCGTCGGGCAGAAGATCGAGGCGCGATTTTCGACGGATGCGGATGTCATCGGCGGGGCGAAATTCCGAAGTGAGTCTTTCCTCTATGATGCGACGCTCTCAACGGCCGTGCGGAAATTGCGGACAAGCCTCTCCAGATGAATCTGGAATTTGGAATCTGGAATTGAGAAAGAAGAAATCTCCATTTCATATTCTAGATTCGAGTCTCGAAGCTAGGGAGTTATTTCAAATCTTTTTGCTTGTCATTCCCCGATCGGGTCGAGGACAGGCTCTTTGGCTTGACCCAGGGATCCATATGCCACTCGCTTTGTTTTGATGAAATGCAGGGTATGTGGAGCCTGGATCCCCGATCGAGTCGAGGACAAGCTTTGCGGGAATGACAGAGGAGAAAATGAGTAAAAAAAGAGCCACCCCGATTGTTGAGATCGTTGTGGCGTTGGCGGGCTTAATGGAAGAGCTCACCAGAGTATGGGTGACCGCTGCTCTCTGATGAGGGCTTGCGTCCTGACCACGACGGTCTCGACGAGTTTCGCACCACCAAGGAAGATGGCTGCGCTTACCCCTGCCCTCTCTGCATCGAGAGAAAATCTGGACGCGGCCTCGATGAGGCAAATGCACCCCATGAGAAGCCCTATGAGTGGGCTTAGGTGATCCCCTAATGGGTTCTTGTCGTTACTTTGCATGATAATGACTCCTTGTTGTGGTTGTGCTACTGGTTGGAAAAGGTACAGGTATGTATTATAGCAAAAAATGGAATAAAAGTCAATAGTCTGTAACAATTAATCCTTAAATAAGGTAAATAATCAGATAGCAGAGAACCGAGAGCACAGAACAATCAGAAAAGAAGATTTGTTCCATGTTCCATGCTGTATGTTGTAGGTTATTATGTTATGTGAATGAAAAATATGTCCAATCCACTCATCGAAGAATTGAAGAAGCAGATCGCTGGTTTCGAAAATGAAGTCTCGCGAGAGGAAATAGGAACCGTGCTCGAAGTGGGCGATGGTGTGGCTCGCGTTTCCGGATTGACCGCCGTCCTCTCGCAGGAAATGGTGGAATGCGTGACGGCGACTGGGGAATCGATTATCGGTGTGGTACTGAATCTCGAGGAAGATGAGGTCGGTGTGATGCTCCTCTCTGAAACGGGATCATTGAAAGAAGGAGATGTGGTCAAGCGGACGAAGCGGATTCTCTCGGTACCGGTCGCGGACAAAGTAGTCGGACGCGTGGTGAATGCGCTCGGACTTCCGATCGATGGTAAGGGTGCGATCTCTGCAGTGAAACACTATCCGATGGAGAAAATCGCCCCAGGCGTCATCACGAGAAAGTCCGTGAACCAGCCGATTCAAACCGGTATCAAGGCGATCGATGCGCTCATCCCGGTGGGTCGTGGACAACGCGAACTCATCATCGGTGATCGTCAGACCGGGAAGACTGCCATCGCCATCGATACCATCATCAATCAGAAGGGACAGGACATCACTTGTATTTATGTCGCTATCGGACAGAAGGAATCCAAGGTCGCACGAATCGTCGCGGAATTGGAGAAGGCGGGGGCGATGGCATTTACGACGGTCGTCGTCGCGGGAGCATCGGATCCGGCGGCACTCTCGTACCTCGCGCCGTATGCCGGATGTGCCATCGGTGAATATTTCATGGATCAGGGGAAGGATGTGCTCGTGATCTATGATGATCTCTCCAAACATGCATGGGCATATCGACAGATTTCACTCATTCTCCGTCGTCCACCGGGACGCGAAGCATACCCGGGGGATATTTTCTATGTGCACTCACGCCTCCTCGAACGGAGCGCGAAACTCTCCGACGAATTCGGTGGTGGGTCGCTCACCGCGCTCCCGATTATCGAGACGCAGGCGGGTGATGTGTCGGCATATATCCCGACGAATGTTATCTCCATCACGGACGGACAGATCTATCTCGAAAGCGATTTGTTCTACAAGGGTATTCGTCCGGCGCTCAATGTCGGTCTCTCGGTGTCGCGCGTGGGTTCATCCGCGCAGATTAAGGCGATGAAACAGGTGGCAGGGACGCTCCGCCTGGACCTCGCGCAGTTCCGTGAGCTCGAAGCGTTCTCACAATTCGGTTCCGACCTCGATGAGAAGACGCGATCTCTCATCGAACGGGGTCGGCGAGCGACCGAGCTCCTCAAGCAACCGCAGTACGCACCGCTTCCTGTGGAACGCGAAGTGGCTATTCTCTACGCGCTCACCCGCGGATACCTCGATGATATCGCCGTGGCAGACTTGTCTCGGTTTGAGCAAGAGTACTTCGCATATCTCGAGACGACGGGGAAAGAGGCGCTCGATGCAATTATCAAAGAAAAAGCGTTGACGCCGGAGGTGGAAGAAATGCTGAAGAAACATATCACAGCATTCAAGCAGAGTTTTTCAATATAATGAAAAAGTAACCGGTAATTTGTAACCGGTAATTAGGGGAGATATTTTTCTAGTTGCAAGTTACAAGTTACGAATTACGATTGTGGCTAGTATCAGGGACATTCGCAGGCGGATCAAGGGCGTGAAAGCCACCGGGAAAATTACTCGGGCGATGGAGATGATTTCGGCTGTCAAAATGCGCAAAGCCGTAGCGCAAGTCGTCGCGATCCGTCCGTATGCCGAGAGTGTGCTCGATATGCTCCATCAGCTCTCGGTACTCCAGCAGGGAGGAGAGCACCCGCTCCTCCTCGAGCGACCGATACAGACACAACTGTATATAGTGATCTCGTCCAATCGCGGACTCTGCGGGGGATTCAATTCGCAGATCGTGAAAAAACTTCGGCAGACGCTCGCAGAAGATGATGGTCGACCGGCGAGATTTATCACGATCGGGAAGAAGGCGGATGCATCGGTACGGCGGATCATCGCTGGAAGGGATGGCGATGCGAGCACTATCATCGCATCATTTTCTGATATCTTGGGGACGCCGAATGTCGCTCTCATGCGACCGGTGGCGAAGGTGCTGATCGAGGAATTTGAGGCGGGACGAGTGGATCGGGTGGTCATGGTCTATACTGATTTCAAATCCATGCTCTCGCAGGAGGTGAAGGTGCGAGCGCTCCTCCCGGTGACGGAAAAGGATGTGCACAAGGCGCTCCATGAAATCGACCGGATGAGCGAGGTGAAGGAGCGGAAGATGACCGCGGAATATGTGATCGAACCATCGCCGAAGAAGGTATTGTGGAAGATGATTCCGAGATTGATCGAGATGGAGTTGTACCATGGCGTACTCGAGAGCAATGCGTCGCAGGAAGCGGCACGGATGATGGCGATGCGCAATGCGACCGATGCGGCGAAGGAGATGGTGGGCGACCTCACGCTGGCGTACAATCAGATCCGTCAGGGCAAGATCACGCAGGAGATCGCGGAGCTCTCCGCTGGTATGGCGGCGGTGACGAAGTAGCGAAGCGAGAATCTGGAATCAAGAATGGAGAATCAAGAATAGGAAAAATTTGAAATCACAAATTGTGATTTCAAATGTGGGATGATAGTAGTTTCAAATAATGATTCGGGATTTGAAAAGTCGAATCTCGTGAGTTGTTTGAGAAAATGGGGAAAAAAAGACCGCCACACCGATGATTCAGCGGGCGGCGGGGAGGGTGGTCACGGGTCATCACTCCTTTCCTCGGCATTATTTGGCCGAAACAGGCTCATGATATCCTGGATGAGAGAGTACAGGATGGCAAGTCCGGTGCCTGTGACGAGCCCGATGATCAGGACTTCCTTTGCCGGCATTCCCGGCCCATAGGGAATGCTTCTCATGATGTATATGAGGAAAGCGAGTACTGCGAGTCGTGCTACGATCATGACTGTCTCCTTGATAAGGTTGAAAAAAGTACGAATGTATATTATAGCAAAAAATAGAATAAAAGTCAACTATCAGTATTAATTAAGCTTTAAATTAAGGAAAAGAGAGTGTACGAGAAGGAATATTGAATGTAGAATAGAGAATATTGAAAAAAGGAATTGGAGAGTGAAATTTAGAATCTAGGACTTGAATCTATATTCTATATTCTAACTTCTATATTCTAAAGTGAAACGATATGAATACAGGAAAAATTATTCAGGTCATCGGGCCGGTAGTGGATGCGGAATTTCCGTCAGTGGACGGACAGGCTGTGGAGCTTCCGAAAGTATATGATGCGTTGGAAATCACGATGGGCGAAGTCACGCTCATCGCCGAAGTGCATCAGCATCTCGGCGGGAGTCGCGTGCGTGCGGTCGCCATGGGTACGACGGATGGGCTCGCTCGCGGGATGAAAGTGATAGCGACGGGATCGCCGATCGAGGTGCCGGTCGGTTCACAAGTGCTCGGGCGCATGTTCAATGTGCTCGGTGCAGTCATCGATGGGAAGCCGGCGTTTCGACCGGAGCATATGCGCGTTATTCACCGCGCCGCACCGAAATTCGAGGATCAATCGACGAAGACCGAAGTATTCGAGACGGGTATCAAATCGATCGACCTCATCTGTCCATTTATGAAGGGGGGCAAGGTGGGACTGTTCGGTGGTGCAGGCGTTGGGAAGACGGTCGTGATTCAAGAACTCATCCGCAATATCGCGCAGGAGCACGGAGGGTACTCGGTATTCGCTGGTGTGGGGGAACGAACGCGTGAGGGAAATGATCTCTATCATGAAATGAAAGATTCTGGTGTACTCGATAAGACGGCGCTCGTCTTCGGCCAGATGAATGAACCGCCAGGCGCACGGCAACGCGTCGCCCTCTCAGCACTGACTATGGCAGAATATTTCCGTGATGATGAAGGAAAGGATGTGCTCCTCTTCATCGACAATATTTTCCGCTTCACGCAGGCGGGGTCGGAGGTGTCCGCACTCCTCGGTCGCATTCCATCTGCCGTGGGATATCAGCCGACGCTTGCGGAAGAAATGGGTGCGCTCCAGGAACGCATCACCTCGACGAAGAAGGGATCCATCACATCGGTGCAGGCCGTGTATGTGCCGGCTGACGATTTGACCGACCCGGCACCGGCGACGACTTTCGGACATCTCGATTCGACGGTCGTGCTTTCGCGCGCGCTCTCGGAGCTCGGTATCTATCCAGCCGTCGACCCGCTTGATTCGAGTTCGACCATCCTCGATCCGCAGCTCGTGGGAGAGAGACACTATACCGTCGCTCGTTCCGTGCAGAAGGTCCTCCAGAAATACAAGGACCTGCAGGACATCATCGCGATCCTCGGTATGGAAGAATTGACCGATGAGGACAAACAGACGGTGGCGCGTGCGAGAAAGATCCAGAAGTATCTCTCTCAGCCATTCTTCGTCGCGGAACAATTTACCGGAAGCAAGGGAAAGTATGTGAAGCTCGAAGATACGATCAGCGGATTCGAACGCATTCTCTCCGGCGAGCTCGATGACATCCAGGAGCAGAATTTCTATATGAAAGGATCGATTGAGGAAGTGATCGCTTCCGCAAAAGCTTAAGCGAGAAAACACAGAAACAAAAAACACAAATGACCAAACAAAACACAATTATCAAAAATCAAAGCACAAACCATTCTTATTTCGTGTTTTGTGGACTGTGATTTGTTTGTCCGTCAGCTGACGGATTTGTGTTCTGGGTTTTGTGTTTTACTAACAAACTATTATGACTGTAATAAAGTTCAAGATTGTCACTCCGGAGAAAACCGTGCTCGAGGAGGACATCTATCAGATCACGCTCCCGATCGAGGGCGGTGAGGTGACGCTCCTCCCGAATCATATCCCGTATATCGGCACCGTGAAAGCAGGGGAGATCCTTATCCGGAAGGAAGTGAATGGAGAGGAAACGAGCCTGGCGACATCCGGCGGGTTCGTCGAATTCCATGACAATGCACTCGTCGTCCTCGCAGATACGGCAGAGCGGGCGGATGAAATCGATCTCGCGAGAGCGGAGACAGCGAGGAAGCAGGCGGAGGAGATCATGCGAGAGACCGTGCAGGAGGATGATGAGAATTATGCCCGTGTGGCGGCGCTGATCGAGAAGGAATCGGCCCGTGTCCGCGTCGCGAGGAAGCATCATTCGAGGCGTTCCCTTTCGATGAATGAGGGGAGTGGTGTATAATGCCCTAGAGGATGAATGACAAGGTGCGGGCTTTGTCGTCCCGGGCTTGACCCGGGATCCAGGTTTGAAAGGCGTACAGTTTCTGGATCCCGCATCAAGTGCGGGATGACAGAACAACCTGTTTTTGATTTATATCAATTTCTCACAATAGGTCCTTAGCTGGTCAATATAATAATGATTCTATGGGATTCGAAAGCAAGATGCTGAAAAAGATGTTCGAGAATGACCCGACGATGGAGCGCAGGAGAAGCGTGGAGTTGGTGGCATCTCGCCTGCGTGAGAAATACAAATACGAGGACCTCTCTTCATTCGTCGGGTATCTCGAATCCATGGAGGTCTTTTTCCTCGAGGTGGAGAGCCGGCATGAGAACGGCAGGCAATTGAAGGAAGAGATGATCCAGACGGAGATCTACCTCATGGCATCGTCGCTTCATATCGATCAGCAGATCCTCTCTGATATCTATGGCAAGTTCCAGTCACTCACCACGACCGTCGCTGATGTCCATGCAATTATCGAACAGCTCCTCTCGGAATATGAGGAGAAAGATTGCCAGATATTCATACGGTACCTCCGCGATATCACGGTCATCTTCCTCGGATATCAGGAAGAGCGGGTTCTCACTTCGACAGAAATCCGTGCCATCATACGGGAATCGACGAAGGCGAAGATGAAAATGCTCTCCGCCGATGGGACGCCGGATCTGTCTATGCTGACGCAGATACAGAGCGAATTTTTCGCAGAGTTGGAGAAAGAGTAATCAGCCTGAAGAATACGATACAAAATGAGTATGGAAACCGAAAAAGGAAAGCTCGTGTGTCTCATCGATGATGATGAGAATATCCGAGATATTTATCAGCGGAAATTTTTGCAGAGCGGCTTCGATGTCGTCATTGCAAAGGATGGAGAAGAGGGCCTCCGTGCTATCGCCCTGAATCACCCGGATATCATCCTCCTCGATCTCCAGATGCCGATTATGGGTGGCATGGAAGTTTTGAGAGAGCTGAAAAAGGATGAAGAATTGGTGAAGATTCCGGTCGTCATCCTCTCCAATGTGGATGACGAAGTGGTATTCTCCGAAATCGGCAAGGAATATGTGACGAAGTTCTACCTCGTGAAGTCGCTCACAACACCACAGAAAGTGGTGAGTATCGTGCGGGAGATATTGCACTAAGAAAGGGGAGAAATGGGAGAAAAGGGGCTGAATGGGATTAAAGGACTTGCCCGCAGACCAAATGAGCTTCATTGTGGCTCTTATTTTAAAGCTCAATTGGTGTGCGGGTTGATTTTTCGCAGGGTTTCTGATAGGTTAGTGGCAAGTCTATTTCTAGACGAAAGGAGGGATTGAGCTATGCTCAGTCTTTTTTGGTATCTTACAAATTGAAATGAAAGCGAGGCAATCCAAATGAATCATTTTGCAGAGAAAAAAAAGGGCGTGATGTATGGAATCATTACATCCGGTGGCGTTGAGATCCGTGATGTGGATGGTGGTGAGGAGCCCTTTGTCTACAGTTCGAAAAACTGTGGACCGGGGTATGTCGATATCAAGGGGCGCGTCGGCTTCGACCATGTTTTCGAGCCGATGGTTAGTTTGCTTGCCGACAGATTGATGGCTGACGGAGTTGACTTCGATCTCGTCATTGGCATGATGACCGGCGGAGCGTTGCCGGGCTATCATCTCAAGCAAGTCATGGCCAATCGTCTCCGGAAGCGAATTGTGTACGCATACCAGCGTGGTGCCCGGAAGGTTGGTGGTCATGGTGAGCTGGATACTGGTGTCCGTAACAATCCGCAAGTCCCTCCTGGCATCCGGACACTCGTCGTCGAGGAGCTGGTGAACTTCGCAGTCACCACATGTAACGGTGTCGCCTACGAAAGGAGTCAGGGTCGTACCGTGACGGATGCAGCATGCATACTGTTCTACGAAAATCCGGTTGCGGTGGCGCGTTTGCAGGCGAATACCATCAATCTGCACTATGCAATTTCCTTGCCGGAGCTCTTGCATTTCGGTGCGACCGAGGGACTTCTTAACCCGCAGTATGTAGCTGCCTATCAGAGTTTTCTGGCAGACCCGAAGAAGTGGAATGAAGATCGGGGATTTCAATTTTTTGCGACCGGAGAATGAACATGAATATGCATATAGCCGAGCTTGGTATTTCACTGCCGCCGTTTTGGTTGGCAGTTGATGGCGACAATCCTGAAGCCATCTGGCAAAAGCTCAAGTTGATTAAGGGCGTTGAAGGCGACTTCGGACTCAAGCTCAATCTCGACCTCGTCCTCAAGTACTGGTCCATGATTCGTGAAGTGCAGGACTCCACCGGCAAGCCGTTGTTCGTCGATATGAAAATGAACAATGGCAAGAGGACGATGGCGGAGGTCGTCCGAAGGCTCGCTGGTGAGGGTGTGGTGATGACCAATGCCTATGCGCTGGCTGATTACCTCCTCGAAAAGCCGGCTCAGGCGGCCAGGGATGCAAAGATGGTTTTCCTCGCAGTGACCGTCATGACACATCACACCGATGATTACTGCCTGAAGTTCCATGGGAAATCTATGGACCAAACGGTACGCATGCTGGCTCAGACGGCCATTGACCGGGGTTGCACCGGCTATATTTTGCCCGGGACATGTCTGTCGGCAGTGGCAGATCTCGGTGGTGTGAAGTTCAATCCTGCCGTCCGCCCGCCGTGGGTGAGGGACAAGAAGGCGAATTCGCAGGAGCAGATAGCAACGATACAGGAAGCCTTTGCGGGCGGCTCTGACCTCGTGTCTTGCGGTAGTCCGGTGTTTGGCGCAGACAATCCGGCGGACGCATTGGTACGAATTCTGGGCGAGGTGCGCGAGGCCAAGCAGTAGGCGTAGTCAAGGTGCTCACTTTCGGGGGAATCATTCCCGGAAGCAGAGGCCTTTTTTTTGTTGTCCGACTTGACTAAGATGTATATTTGTGGGACTATTTGATAATTCGTATTTTTAACATCAACATATTGTGAGGTAGATCATGGATGATATGTCGCGGTTTACTCTGGATTACATCGTCAATCTCGCGCATCAAGCAGGCGCGATGATTGTCTCTGGCTTTCAGTCGAAGATGGGTGAAACATGGAAGGCGGATGGGACGAAGGTTACTGCTACCGACATAGACATCAATCAAATGGTGGTAGATGCCGTCAGTCGCGATTTTCCTACACTCAGGGTTATCGGTGAAGAGGGGTCGAACAGTGTTCAGCAAGGGGACTATGCGCTGGTATTTGATCCGAATGATGGGACGACATCGTTTAAGGCAGGTATACCCGTCAGTTCCTTCTGCGCTACCTTGGTGTGTCACGGGCAACCGCTGATCACCTGTATTTATGATCCTTTTTGGGAACGCATGTATACCGCGAAAAAGGGTGAGGGAGCACATTGCAATGGAAAGTTGATTCAAGTCTCGCATCATGCCTCTCTCGTTCGCGCACAAGTCGGTCTGGGTCTTTGGAAAGGGTGTCGGTTCAATATGCTCGGCGCTTTGGCTGCGATACTGGAGGCTGATGCGAAATATTCAAAGCCTCTCTCCATCGCGTATTGGGGCGCGTTAGTTGCTGCGGGCGAGTTTGATGCCACAATATTTCCGAGTACAAACCCATGGGAAACGGCGGCAATTAAGTTGCTCGTCGAAGAGGCTGGCGGGCGAGTGACTGATATTTTTGGGAATGTCCAAGAGCATTACGATGGGGAAATCAGGGGTCACATCGCCAGTAATGGATTGATTCATGATCAACTATCCGCGATTATGCGCGAAGTAAACGGACTGTAGCACGAGGTGCTCACTTCCAGGGGAACAATCCCGGGAGCAGAGGCCTTTTTTTCTTGCCAAAAAGTCAGAAAATACATTTATATTTTTCTCTTGTTTTGTCCCGAGGTCTCCGCGCGAAATGAATCGCTAGAAATTCGTGATTCACTATAAAGAATAGACGCTCCTCACAGGAGGAAGTGAAACGCCACTGAGGAGCGTCCATCAGGTGAATCATGAATTTCTCGATTCGTTCGCAGGAGAGAGGTTCTTTTGCATACTTTTCTTTTGCGGTCAAAGAAAAGTATGGAGAAGGGAATTGCTTGAAAGAAGAAATTGAAATAGCGGTCTCCGCCAGTTGGCGGATCAAAAATCGGAACGACCGCTCCGGTAAGTTTTTATTTTTTCTTGCCAAAAGGGCTGTTTTTCGGGTAATATGAGGTGTATTCGGTGGATTTTTTACAGCGGTTGCACCCGCCTAGCCGGCGAGGCTGGCCGCTCCAAAAGCGGAACGACCGTTATAAAAAACTTCCCTAATTTCTACTTTTCGGAAAAGATATGAATCCCGTTAGAGATTATGGTGAATAATTTTCAATGTATGGATTTGGTTTAAGCAGAGCATGATGGAAGTGTTTCCAAATAATAATCATTATCTCTAACGGGATGAAACCCTACAAGGCACAATTGATTGAGAAAAAATGGCAGAAGTATTGGGAGGAGCATGGTCATCCGAAGCCGGTAGCGACCAAGGGGAAGTACTATGTCCTCGATATGTTTCCATACCCATCGGGAGATGGACTCCATGTGGGACATGTGGAGAATTATACGGCGACGGATATCCTCTCGCGGTACAAGCGCATGCAGGGATTCGATGTAATGCATCCGATCGGTTGGGATGCATTCGGACTTCCGGCGGAGAACTTCGCGATCAAGACTGGCATTCATCCTGATCAGAAGACGCATGAGAATATCGTGAACTTCACGAGACAAATCAAATCGCTCGGCATGTCGTATGATTGGGATCGCGAGATTGATACCTCGAGTCCGGAGTATTATAAGTGGACGCAGTGGATGTTCTTGTTCCTCTACAAGAACGGATTGGCGTATAAGAAGAAGGCGCATGTGAATTGGTGTCCGTCGTGTCAGACCGTGCTCGCCAATGAGCAGGTGATCGATGGCAAGTGCGATCGGTGCAAGTCGGAAGTGATGCAGAAGGAGCTGGAGCAGTGGTTTTTCAAGATCACGGATTTCGTGGAGGATACGGTGTCGGCATCAGGGAAGAAAATTGCCGGATTACTTTCGGGATTGGAAAAAGTGGATTGGCCGTCATCCACGAAAGCGGCGCAGAAGAATTGGATCGGAAGATCCGTCGGAACGACGGTTAGATTTATGATTGATGATTTAGGATTTAAGAATGAGTCAAAAATTGCAAATGCAGACCATATAGAAGTTTTTACAACCAGAGTCGATACTATTTTCGGATGTACATATGTAGTCCTTTCACCTGAACACGAATTATTCAAAAATCAAAAATCAAAAATCAAAAATCTATTGGAAGTAGAGAGGTATCAGGAGGTGACGAAGAAGAAGACGGATCTCGAGCGGACGGAATTGAATAAGGACAAGACTGGGGTAAAACTTGAAGGGGTTGAAGCGATTAATCCGTTTACGGGTGAAGCTGTTCCGGTTTTCGTCGCGGATTATGTGCTCGGGAATTATGGGACTGGCGCGGTGATGGCGGTGCCGGCGCATGATGAGCGCGACTATGAATTTGCGAAGAAGTTTGATTTGGCGATTAAAGCAGTTATTGCGCCTGTAAATGAGAAGACTGGTCAGTATTATGCTCCGACAGGAAACGATCCATCTGAAGATTCACAGAAAATTCTGGAAGAAATTCTTTCCGGGAAAAAATGTTTTGATTGGGATGGGAAATTATTTAATTCGGGAGAATACTCTGATTTATTTTCATCGGAGGCGCGGGAGAGGATGACGGCTTGGATTGAGGAGAAAGGGCTCGGTGCAAAGAAGGTGAATTATCGTTTGCGTGATTGGCTCATTTCTCGTCAGCGGTATTGGGGTGCGCCGATCCCGATTATCTATTGTGGTCCGCCAGCTGGCGGATGTGGTGCGGTGCCCGTACCGGAGAAGGACTTGCCGGTCAAGTTACCGACGGATGTGGACTTCCGACCGACGGGTGAGTCGCCACTGCTTCGCTCGGAGAGCTTCCAGAAAGTAAAGTGTCCCAAGTGCGGGAAGTCGGCGCGGCGCGAGGCGGATACCATGGATACTTTCGTGTGTTCGAGTTGGTATTACCTGCGGTTCGCGGATCCGAAGAATATGGAACGATTCGCAGATCCGAAAAAACTCGAAGAATTGCTTCCGGTCGATTTCTATATGGGTGGCGCGGAACATACCGTGCTCCATCTCCTCTACGCGAGGTTCTTTACGAAGGCACTCGCGAAGTATGGATATCTCCAATTCGATGAGCCATTCGCGAAACTTCGCCATCAGGGGATGGTGCTCGCCGAGGATGGGCGCAAGATGTCGAAGTCGCTCGGCAATGTGGTGAACCCCGATGTGGTGGTGGGAGAGTTCGGTGCCGATACGCTTCGATTGTACGAGATGTTCATGGGACCGCTCGAAGATATGAAATCATGGAATACGGGGAGTATCGTCGGATTGCGGCGGTTTTTGGAAAAAGTGTGGAAGTTGCAAGAGAAAGTAACTGGTAACTCGGAATCGGTAACCGGGAAAGAAGTTGCTTCGCTTCTGCATAAAACAATTAAGAAAGTAACAGAGGATATCGAGGAGCTGAAATACAATACAGCCATCAGTAGTCTCATGATCTTGGTGAACGCGATGGAGAAGGAGTCCCAGTTACCGGTTGCCAGTTACCAATTACTCTTGCAATTGCTCGCTCCCTTCGCGCCACATATCGCCGAAGAGATTTGGGAAAATATGGGGAATAAGGAATCCATATTTCTCGAGAAGTGGCCGGAGTATGATGAGGAAAAAATGATGGAAGATACTGTGACAGTCGTCGTGCAGGTGAATGGCAGGGTGCGCGCGAATCTCTTGCTTCCAACCGGGAGCACGGAGGAAACCGTGAAAGAAGTTGCGCTCGATGATACGAATGTGCAGGCGCATATCGCGGGTAAGGAAATCCGCAAGGTGATTTATATTCAGGATAAGATTTTGAATGTGGTGGTGTAGGATTTCAAACAGTTGGTCGCAGAGGATTTCATTTCAGCGGTTGCACCCGCCTAGCCGGCGAGGCTGGCCGCTCAAAAAGCGCGACCGCTCCCAGCTTTCTTGATCTTGATTCTAGATTCTTAATTCTACATTCTTCGGAAATTATGCAACAAAATGAAAACAATATTGCCTACATAGACGGTCAGAACC
>JBATLQ010000096.1:0-1850 GCA_049289395.1 Candidatus Moraniibacteriota bacterium
CGACCCATGAAAACGACCCTCCCTTTTTTTATGCGAGATCTCGGGACATTTACCTTCAATTTTCTGCTTGACTTCGGTTCTTTTCGGGACTTACAACGACATCGTGCAAGTCTCTATCAAATGCCACTACTTACGACACGGTATGGTTTCCATGAGTGGTATATCAATCAACTGCCACCGAGCCTTCAAAAGAAAGCTGACCAGCTGATCGAACGACAAAAAAAAGCCATAGAAAAACTGAACGCAAGCAACGAGGAACGACAGTATTATATTGCTATGGGATTCCAGGTCCCGTGTAAGTTCACTTTTGATCTCCCGGCACTGGTATATTTCATCGAGCTTCGCGCGGGCAAGTTGGTACATGCGACGCTTCGATCTATTGCGCATGCTATGCATCATGAGCTTCGCAGAGTATTTCCATTGGTGAAACTCTATACTGATCTCGAACCAAGTGAATGGGATGTGAGGCGGGGACTCCAGGATATCGTCAAAAAGTAGTATTTGATTGTATACTAGAGAAGTAAATCATAGGAGAAAATATCATGTCACAGAAAATCATTCTCGGGATTGCGGGGGAAATCGCTTCAGGGAAGGACACGGTCGGGAAGTACCTGACGGAACACCATGGGGCTTTGTCGCTCCGGTTTTCCCAGCCACTTCGGGATATATTGGATCGGTTGCGATTGGAACAGAACCGAGAGCATATGGCGAAGACTTCGCTGTACCTCCGGAAGGCATTTGGCGAGGATGTACTCTCGAAGGTGATTATCGAGGATGCCAAGGAGAGCGAGAAAGATTTCGTCGTGGTGGATGGCGTCAGGCGGTTGCCAGATATTCTCCACATGGAATCCGACGAGCATTTCTATTTTGCGTATATCGAAGCGGATCCGGAGAAACGATATAAGCGATTGACACAGCGTCGGCAGAATGCAGATGATGCGACCAAGACAGCGGTGCAATTCGAAAAGGATGCGAAATTGGAAACGGAATTGCAGATCAGGGATTTGAAAGAACGCGCGGAGTTCGTGATACGGAATGATGGGACGCTGGAGGAATTGTACGCGCAGGTGGATGACATCGTCGCGACCCTGCGCAAACGGGTTGGAGGGTAATCGCTGGTTGTACGGCTATGAAAAAAAGAGGAGTGTTGATCGTCATCGATGGGGCGGATGGGACGGGCAAAGCGACACAAGTGAAGCTCCTCCTTTCTCGTCTAAAAAAAGAGGGGCACAGGGCGAAGTCTCTGGATTTCCCCCAATATGAGAAGAATTTTTTTGGAGGACTTATCGGGCGGGCTCTCACTGGATTGTATGGTGATTTCATCGCACTCGATCCGCATATCGCCTCAGTCCTGTATGCAGCGGATCGATTTGAATCGAAAGCAACGCTCGAAAAGTGGCTCGCACAGGGATTCGTCGTCGTGCTCGATCGGTTCGTGAGCGCGAATCAGATCCATCAGGGCGGGAAGATAGCGGATGCGAAAAAGCGGAAGAAGTTTCTGGAATGGCTAGAAAAGATGGAATTCGGGGTGTTCGGATTGCCAAAGCCAGATGTGATCCT
This sequence comes from Candidatus Moraniibacteriota bacterium, assembly GCA_049289395.1. Classification (GTDB taxonomy): domain Bacteria; phylum Patescibacteriota; class Minisyncoccia; order Moranbacterales; family UBA1568; genus CAYTED01. The sequence continues at coordinate 1,561 of JBATLQ010000096.1, forward strand.
CTATCTCGATGTGCCGATCGAGGTATCGGAAAAACTCCTTGGAGAAAAAACGAGTTTTTCGAAGAAACAGTATGCGAAGGGAAAAAAAGACCTCGCGGAATCGGATGCCAAGCATCAGCGCGATGCGCGTGTGAGTGCATTGAAAATGATCCAGAAGAACAATCATTGGGTGAAGATACCTTGTGCGGAGAGAGGAGTATTACTTGCTCGTGAGGTTATCGCAGAACGCATTTGGCAGAGGGTGCGGACATTGAAAAAATTGTAAAAATATGGAGTTCAATGAATATCAA
>JBATLQ010000097.1:0-3638 GCA_049289395.1 Candidatus Moraniibacteriota bacterium
CTTGTAACTCGTAACTCTGATGATACGCCCCAGTTGCCGGTTGCCGGTTACCAATTGCTCTTTTCCAATTTCAGAGCTCCACACCAGGAATTCTTCATAGCAAAATTCAAAGACAAAGTTTCAGAACTGAGAATAGGGATTGGTGTCGGTGGTGCATTCGATTTCCTGACGGGTAAACGAAAGCGCGCGCCGAAGTGGCTCCGCGCGATAGGACTCGAATGGTTGTGGCGAGTGATACAGCAGCCGTCGCGCATCAGGCGCATTTGGAATGCCGTTATCGTTTTTCCCGTCCGGGTATTTTGGAAATGAAAAGGCCGTTCGGGAGAATCTCTCGAACGGACTTTTTTGACTGGATTGCATGCAGCTTTGGGTGGGGAGTCCCAGTCAGTGAGTGTGGCGAGCACTCGTACCCCCTTCGGATCATCATCTCATCGGTGTTCTCTCCTTTCATTGAGTTGATGTTTTTGCTTTATCCCCGTATACCGGCACAGGCGGTGACGGGGACGGTGATGGTTTCGAAGAGATACCCACCTTCTTCTGCTGGTGTCTGGGGGTGGGTGGTTATCTCGGAAATTTCCGTGAGAAGTAGCATCACGGAAAATGCTACAAGTAGCACTTTGCTCACGACATTACTCCTTTTGAAAGAACGATTGATAACCTACAATTATACACCATTTTATGATAAAAGTCAATACTTGTCTTTTGGCTTAAAAAAGGGGAGAATAGTGGTATAAGTCAATAGATGCTCCTATGAATAAAAAAGTTCGTGTCAGGATTGCGCCATCGCCGACAGGAATTATGCATGTCGGTACTTTGCGTACGGCTCTCTATAATTACTTGTTTGCCAAGAAGCAGGGTGGGGATTTCATCCTGCGCATCGAGGATACGGATCAAAAAAGATTTGTTCCTGGTACCGTGGAAAATTTGATCCAAACGCTCGAGCTCATGGGCATCCGGTATACCGAAGGACCTTTTGAAAAATCCAGAACGCCTCAAACATCATTTGCCCAATCGGACTCAGAGACTTACCCAGGCATTGTTGAGGTAGGAGATTATGGCCCCTATGTCCAGTCCGAACGACTCGATCTGTATAAAAAACATGCGGATGAATTGATCGCGAATAAGAAAGCGTATTACTGTTTTTGTTCTCCTGAACGATTGGATCAAATTCGGACAGAGCAGGCGAAGAATAAGCAAGCACCAAAGTATGATCGCCACTGTCGCTCTCTGTCTGAAGAGGAAACTCAAGCGCGTTTGAATGCCAAGGAATCATATGTGGTTCGCATGATGGTACCGGATGATAGGGAGATTACTTTTACCGATTTGGTTCGTGGAGCAGTGAAATTCCATACGCGCGATGTCGACGACCAGGTGATTCTGAAATCCGATGGTTTCCCGACCTATCATTTGGCGGCTATTGTCGATGATCATCTCATGGGAATCACGCATGTCCTTCGCTCGGAGGAATGGCTCCCGAGTACGCCGAAACATATCCTTTTGTATGAGTCTTTCGGGTGGAATCCGCCGGAAATTGGGCATGTGTCTTTCATACTCGGAAAAGATGGAAAGAAGAAGCTTTCCAAGCGCGACGGTGGTGCTACGGTTGAGTATTTTCTGTCTCTTGGGTATTTGGAGGAGGCATTACTGAATTTTTTGGTTCTTTTGGGTTGGAATCCCGGGAAGGGGAATACGCAGGAGATATTTTCATTGGAAGAATTGGAAAAGATGTTTGATATTTCGGGATTGCACAAAGCTGGAGCGGTATTTGATCTGAAGAAGCTCGATTGGCTGAATGGGGAATATATCAAACGATTATCTAGAGATGAACTCTATAACAGGGCTTTACCATTTCTTGAAGGAAAGGTGTTTTTTCAGGAATGGAGCATGGAGCATGGAGCATGGAGCGCAGAAGAGAGATCAGAATACCTAAAGCGGATGCTCGTGATCGAGCAAGATCGTCTCGCGAAACTCTCTGATGTCGGAGAACAGAATCTGTTTTTCTTCGTGGAGGATCTCTCCTATGATCCGAAGAAATTGTGCTGGAAAGAAAACACTGCAGAGATGACGAAGGAGTCACTCTCGCGTGCGAAAAACATTCTCACAGAAATTTCTCCTGAAGATTGGTTGAAAAAAGAAATACTGGAAAAAGTTCTGATGGATGCGGCAGGGGAGAAGAGAGGGGATTTCCTGTGGCCGATCCGATTTGCTTTAACTGGTGCGGACAAGTCTCCATCGCCATTTGATTGTGCTTGGGTACTTGGCAAAAAGGAGAGTTTGAAACGGCTGAATGTCGCGATTGCAAAACTTTAAATCGGGCGTGGTATACTAGGAGGGTATGCATTCAAAGAGAAAAGTACAATTGTTATTTCTCTTTCTTTTGATTTCGGTCGGATGTTTTTCATTTCGAGTTTTTCCTGCAGTCGCGGAGAGCCTGTCCGACAAACAGGATCAGTTACAGGAAATCATCGACAAGATCAATGCTTACAAAAAAATATCCGATCTGAAAGAAAGGCAGCATTTGAATCTCGCGACGCAGATCAGCTCACTCGAATCACAGGCGAAGAAACTGGAAAGTGATATCGCGGATAATGAATCTCAGCTGAACAGTTTGGATGGAGAACTGCAGGTGCTCGGGGGTCGTATTGCGGAGAAGGAGGCGGTTATTGCTGATCAGAAAGAAATACTTCTCGATCTCTTCCGTTCGTATTATGTCGATCAGCCAGAGGAGGACGCATCACTCTTCTTCTCATCGGGCGAGGTGAGTTCTTTTCTCTTCGCTCGGGAGGCGAGTGCGCAGACGGGAGATAAGATCAATGAAACGCTTTCGAATTTGGAGGCGCTGAAACAATCCGTCGCGGAGGAATATGACACTGTCAGGGGAAAGAAAACAGAAGCAGATACCCTGAGGCTTCAATTGTATGAGCGGAACAATTACCTTGCCAGTACGAAGGATAACAAGGTAGTCCTCCTCGAGCAAACTAAGCGCGATGAAACGAAATATAATACCTTGATCGACAAACTTCAGGAGGAACGAGACGATATCGAACAAGAAATCAATGATTTGGAGGCGGATAAGGTCGGCGATCTCGATCTGAAGGACCTCCCAGATTTCGGAAAGAGCGTCCTCATCTATCCGGTGAAAAAGTATACGATTTCCCAGGGATATGGGAAGACAAAATTTTCAAAAACGGCATACGCCTCAGGAAAGCACAATGGTATCGACCTCGCGAACAAGGTCGGGACGCCTATCTATGCCGCGGCCGATGGCAAGGTCGTCGCTATCGGGAACAATGGGAAGTACGCGTATGGGAAATGGATTGCCATTGATCATGGCAATGGTCTCACGACGCTCTACGGGCACCTGAGTGTACAGAATGTTTCCAAGGGAACGAAGGTCTCCAAGGGGCAGAAGATTGGCTCCATGGGGAATACCGGATATTCGACGGGAGCACATCTCCATTTCACCGTCTTCTCATCGAAGTCATTCGATATCGTCGCTTCGAAAAAAGTAGCGAGTCTCCGTGATATCCCAGTCGGCGCCACGGTCAACCCACTGAATTATCTACCGAAAGATTGATGGAAAATTTTTCTTTCAAGAAAGGAAGGGGCTGGATGAATGAGTCCCTCGAAGCGAAAGT